>NZ_JBLFJW010000016.1:0-116980 GCF_047713085.1 Pantoea sp. sgz302252 | reverse complement strand
TAATGCCGTTCACTTAAGCCTCGCGTGACTTATAGCTGAACGGATATTTAGGCGGAATATAAAGCACCGAACGCTCGTATCGTCGGTGCTTTCTTTTTTCCGGAAGGATAAAGGCTTTTACATTTTCCCTCATTCCTTTCAGATGCTTAGGTATATTCCCCGTCGCGCCCTTACCACTCACCCTGACCTGCGATATCAGAATATTTAATGCCGCCACGAAACTTATCCGGGTTGGAATAACGCCGGCCTCTCCTGCAATATCCACCATTTCCTTTCTCAGCAGGTTGTACGACACCAGGATCCCCCACAGCTCCTGTTTTACCCCCTCCGGAAATCGGCTCCGCAGTGTGACCTCCCCCTTCAACTGCCGTCTTTTTAGCTCTCCATAGCCTAGTTCGATCTCCCAGCGTTCCCAGTAAATTCGCAGCAAATCTTCGACTGGCCAGGCGACCGGATCGGTCAGCGACGTTAAAAATCCCGTGATTTTCCCTTTACCGCCACCGCTGACATAACTCACCATCCTTGCCCGCCAGACTTCCGGGAGATGAGGCGCAGCCTTGCGAGCCTGAGGTGAAACCGGCATCTCAATCAGCATGTCGTAATCGCTGTATCGTTCGATAACCTCATAGCGGAGTTTACTTTTTACTGGTGTGAGCCAGTGTGTGCAGGCTCCGGCCTGCTGCCATTCCAGGAAAAAAGCCGCGCTGAAATAACAGCGGTCGAACAGGGTCAGCGTATGGTCAGGGGCGGAGGAAATCAGACGATGCGCCAGCGTTAGCTCCCCCTCGGCCACACCGCCAAACGCCGCATCCAGCAACATATGGGAATGGGTTGCCATCAGCCCGACCATCCGTACCTGCGGGAATGTCCCCGTGGACGGTTCGATAAACCCAAAAGCAGCGGCGTTCTCAGGTGAATCGGGCGTGCGAAAAAGTGTTCCGTCAACGCTCAGAACCCGGAGGCCATGGAACGTAGCGGGCCCGAGTGCCGCAGGTTGCCAGGCCTCGTTGCAGGCATGAAAAAGGTAGCGAAGTGGGGCTTCGCCCAGGCGCTGGCGTGCGGCAGTGAGTACGCTGGGGGCAAGGCTTTGATAACCGTCTTCAGGCTGGAGAACAATGTCGAGATGATGGCAGACATCTTTAATGGATAAGTCACGCAGCAACCCCATCATCAGAATAAGCCAGACAGCCTGCTCAGCAGGGAGGCGACGCCTGCGAATGCTGGCCTTCTGGCAGGCGCTTAATGCCTGGTGTATCCAGAGGGGGTCAAGGGAGCGAGAAAAAGCATCCAGCTCAGAGGCGAAAGCATCAACAACAAAATCCATATCCTGTTCAGACATAAAAAAATCCGGGAGCAGAGGGCTGTTCCCGGATTGTCTCTCACTGGCAGGATCGTTCAAGTACTCTTAAATGATCGGCATTACTCTGCTGAGGGGACTTTTTTAAGGTTTACGAACCACCGGGACATCCAGGTGTTTCAGAATATCGACGAACACCGAGGGTTGCTGTTTGTTGAACAGCAGCCAAACCCGTTCCCGCGCGCGGGTCATCGCCACATACAGCAAACGCCTTTCTTCCGCATCCTGGAAGTCTTCCGGCTGAGGCAATAACGCCTGCTCCATGATGGACTCCCGCGCCGGGGCCGGAAATTCATCCTGCCCTTCCTGTAAACCAAGCACGATAGCAAAATCGGCCTGCTGTCCTTTGCTCGCGTGAATGGTCATAAAGTCGATCTGCAATTTCGGCCAGCGGGTTGCTGCCTTCTCCAGTACCGTCGGTTTGAGATAGTGATAACGAGCCATGATCAGGATCCGTTGTTCCGGTTTCACAAATCCGCTTAATTTATCGAGAAGCGCATCCAGCTGATCGTCAGGCAGCAGGGTCACCGCTTTTTTATCACCCGCAGAAAGGCTGTTCAGCGGCTTGGCTAGCTGATGCGGGTTTTGCTGGATAAAGCGGTTAGCAATCTCGCCAATCCTGCTATTGAAGCGGTAGGTGGTGTCCAGGGCGCAGCTGTCGCCTTCACCAAAATAGTGTTCAAAAGCCGTAGTCAATGAGAGCTGTGCGCCACTGAATCGATAGATGGCCTGCCAATCGTCACCTACCGCAAACAACGTGGTTTGCGAGTTTTGCTTGCGTAAGGCAGCAAGAAGCGCCGCTCGCTGCGGTGAGATGTCCTGAAACTCATCCACCAGAATATGCTTCCAGGGGCTGACAAAACGGCCTTTCTCTAACACGTTAATGGCCTGATGAATAAGGCCGGAGAAATCGACCGCGCCTTCCTCTTTCAGCGCCGTTTTCCATGCTTTTAACAACGGAGCCATAAGTTTTACGCGCTTGCCAAACAGGTCACGTATCTCTTCTGGGGTGCTGTCGATCATCTCAGCCTGCGAGCCACCGTGCATACGCATCAGGCTGACCCAACGGTCAAGACGAGCGCCGATGCGCCGAACAATTTTCGGGTCGTGCCAGTAATCTTCTTCGGGCACGTCCCAGGCCATTTCCTCTTCAAGCCACTGCCGCCAGCCTTTCGCCTGCGCTTTTTTCTCCTGGCATTGCTGTTGCCAGCACTGGGTCAGCAGTTTTTGACGGGCCTGAGTATCGTTCTCCAGCTTAGTGATGACGGGCACTTTTTTACTGCCCTGCTGAATGATGTGCAGGGCCAGAGCATGGAAAGTTTTGGCGCTGATAGCTTCTGTGTTAAGGCGTTCGCGGATGCGATCATCCATCTCTTGTGCCGCTTTTCGGCCAAACGCCAGCAGTAAGATTTGGTCAGGAGCCGCTTCACCTCGGGTGAGCAGCCATCCTGCACGCGCCACCAGCACGGAGGTTTTCCCGCTTCCCGCGCCAGCCAAAACCAGTAACGAACGTTCACCATTCACCACCGCTCGTGCCTGAGCGCTATTGAGCGGTGAAGATTCTATGTGTTCAAAGAAACCGGAATATTGGGCTAGCATCGCTTTGGTATACGCCTGGTTGTGCTTCAACCGTGTGGCGCTGAGATCTTTCAACCACGCCTGACATTGCGCCCATAGCTCGCGGCAATTAGCGAAACTTTCAAGGCGACTTACCGGAACCGGTAAGGCTTCGAGGGAAGTGAGGATTTTTTGTTTTAACTGGGCCACCGCTTCACGAGTCAGCCATTTGCCTTCCGCACTGTGGTCAGAAATCACGGCCAGTTGCTGCTGCAACACGCCTGCCGCAACTGCGCTCATCTCGTCGCTCCACTGCTGCCAACGGATTTGCAAATGATGGTGGAAACGCTGGGTATCAGCCCATTCCGTGCCGTGCAAACGCACCACTTTATCGTCCGGAAGCACAAACTCCAGCTCGCCCCAGACCAGTCCTCGCTTGCAGTGAATGGCAGCCAGCTGATTAAACGGGATCAGGTATTCATGACGATCGCCAGAGACTTTCACGCCAGCATGAAGAAGTTCGACCCGATCGTAAGGATGTTGCGCCATTCGCTTGCCGAGCGCGGTTGCTTTTAGTTCCATGTCTTGCCAAATCCCGGATGTAGACTTATCCATGACAGTGTAACCGCCAGATACCAGGTGCTCCAGCGCAAAAAAACGTTACAATCGTCAGGTCTTCCTTTTCACAGGACTGAACTGAGGTCTTATGCGTACTATTTTGAATATTCTGAATTTTGTATTGGGCGGTTTTGCCACCACCCTCGGCTGGCTTCTGGCAACAGTGGTCAGCATCGTGCTGATTGTCACTTTGCCTCTGACACGTTCCTGTTGGGAAATCACCCGGCTGTCGCTGTTTCCGTTTGGTAACGAAGCCGTTCATGTCGATGAACTTAATCCGAATGAGAAAAGCGCGCTGATGAACACGGGTGGCACGCTGCTTAACGTGTTGTGGTTTGTGTTATTTGGCTGGTGGCTGTGCCTGACGCACATCGTCGCAGGTATTGCCCAGTGTATTACCATCATCGGCATCCCTGTGGGCATCGCCAATTTCAAGATTGCAGCCATTGCACTGTGGCCGGTGGGCCGTCGCGTTGTCTCTGTTGAGACCGCTCGCGCCGCGCGTGAAGCCAATGCTCGTCGTCGCTTTCAGTAACGGGAACTGACTGCCGTATGCTAAGTCCCTTATTGCAACGCTACACATGGAACAGTAACTGGCTTTATAACGTCAGGATCTTCATCGCCCTGTGCGGAACGACCGCCGTGCCCTGGTGGCTGGGCGAGGTCAAACTGACCATTCCTTTAACGTTGGGCGTGGTCGCCGCGGCGCTTGCCGACCTGGACGACCGCCTGGCGGGCCGCCTGCGTAATCTCGTGATTACCCTGGTTTGCTTCTTTATCGCGTCGGCTTCGGTTGAGCTGCTCTTCCCGTGGCCGTGGGCCTTCGCGCTAGGGCTGACGCTCTCTACCAGCGGTTTTATTTTGCTTGGCGGGCTTGGGCAGCGTTACGCGACCATCGCTTTTGGTGCTTTGCTGATAGCCATTTATACGATGCTCGGCGTTTCGCTTTACGAGCACTGGTATCAGCAGCCTTTACTGCTGTTGGCAGGTGCCGTGTGGTACAACCTGCTCACCCTGACCGGGCATCTGATTTTCCCCATCCGCCCGTTACAGGACAATCTGGCGCGCAGTTTTGGCCAGTTAGCCCATTATCTGGAGCTGAAATCCCGCCTGTTCGACCCCGATATTGAAGACCAGTCACAGGAACCGATTGTCGAACTGGCTATGGCTAATGGTCAGCTGGTTGCGACGTTAAATCAGACCAAAGCGAGCTTATTGACCCGCTTGCGTGGCGATCGCGGGCAACGAGGGACAAGGCGAACCCTGCACTACTATTTTGCTGCGCAGGATATCCATGAGCGAGCCAGCTCATCGCACGTTCAATATCAACCCTTACGCGATAGCTTCCGCTACAGCGACGTCATGTTCCGCTTCCAGCGCCTGCTTTCCATGCAATCTCAGGCCTGCCAGCAGCTCTCTCGTTCGATTCTTCTGCGCAAGCCTTATCAGCACGATCCTCGCTTCGAAAGAGCTTTTGCACATCTTGATGCGGCCCTGGATCGCGTGACCGCAAGTGGTGGCGATAAAGAGCAAGTGAAAGCGTTGGGTTATCTGCTCAATAACCTGCGAGCCATCGACGCTCAACTGGCGACCATCGAATCTGAACAGCAGTTGGCCATGCCGCAGAGTGAATCGGAAACCCAGCTCGCCGATGACCGCCTGCATGGGTTTAGTGATGTCTGGCTCAGATTGAGCCGCAATTTTTCACCTGAATCAGCCCTGTTCCGCCATGCTGTACGCATGTCGCTGGTGTTATGCGCAGGCTATGCGTTTATCCAGTTCACCGGGTTAAATCACGGTTACTGGATATTGCTCACCAGCCTGTTTGTTTGCCAACCGAACTACAACGCAACACGTCATCGCCTGGCATTGCGAGTGATCGGCACGTTAATTGGCGTCGCTATTGGGCTACCGGTTTTGCTGCTGGTTCCCTCTGTGGAAGGACAATTGCTGCTGATCGTGGTGACTGGCGTGCTGTTTTTTGCCTTTCGAAATGTCCAGTACGCACATGCCACCATGTTCATCACCCTGCTGGTTTTGCTGTGTTTCAATCTGCTGGGCGAAGGTTTTGAGGTTGCCCTGCCCCGCATTATCGATACGCTCATTGGCTGTGCAATCGCCTGGGCCGCAGTGAGTTTTATCTGGCCCGACTGGAAGTTCCGCAATCTGCCTATTGTGCTTGGCCGGGCGCTGGATGCGAACTGTCGCTATCTGGACGCCATCCTTGAGCAATATCATCAGGGCCGGGATAACCGTCTGGCATATCGAATTGCACGACGCGATGCGCATAACCGTGATGCGGAACTGGCTTCAGTGATCTCCAATATGTCGACTGAGCCCAGAGCAACCGCGGAGATGCGTGAATCGGCTTTCCGCTTGCTGTGCCTGAACCATACGCTGACCAGCTATATCTCTGCGTTGGGTGCTCACCGGGAAAAACTCACTAACGTGGACATTCTGACGCTGCTCGATGATGCCGTTTGTTATGTTGATGACGCTTTTCACCAACGGCCAACGGATGAGCAACGCGTTCAGGCTGCATTAGCCAGCTTAATGCAGCGCATTCGCGATCTCGATCCGGGTACTGAGACTAAAGCATCATTGGTGGTTCAACAGATAGGGCTGATGGTTAACCTGCTGCCAGAGATTTGCCATCTCCAGCAACAGGTGGCCCCTCACTCGTCGTAGTTTCCTTTCCCCGCCAGCAGCATCTCCGCCCAGGCCTGGAGATACTGTCGGCGGGTTTCAGGAATAATGGCGGCATGCATGCCCAGAATGGCGCCTTCCAGAGCAAACAGCACGCTGATGCTTAAATCTTTGCGGACGCAGCGCAACCGATACCAGACGGTAGCGGAACCCAACGCTCGCAGCATTTCGGGGTCGTGGATCCCGACTTCATGCAGCAACATTTCAAGCTGATAAGTAATGTTCGGCAGTTGCTTCATACGCCGCGAACTGTCTCGCTGCGTTTTCTCATTACGGGCATCCTGTAACGACTGTGCCGACTTCTGCAACAGCAGAGGCGGATCGCCCCACAAGCCTTCATCAACCAGATAATAATTCAGCGATACCGGACGCCCCCGCTTGCTCAAGGTCAACAACCTCTGCGGTGTCACCTCATAGCCCGCCTCTTGCTCACAGACCCTAAGATAAAGTTCTCCGTGTGCCACCATCGCAAAGACCGTATCGTCGATGGAAAGGCTGTAGCCTCCGAACAATTGCCGGTGATGAATACTTCCCAGAGAAGACAAACATTCTTCAGATTCATAGATCCTTTTATACGTCATATTTTTCATGATTCTTTCCTGTAATCATGGGGTTAAAGAAGTCATTTTTATAACGGATCCGTTAATGAGAAACATAGGGAACTTCATATGCTGGGGCAAGATGTTCTTATCGTCCGCAAAAGGATCTGTACAATTTTGCGAGGCGCTTTCAGAAAATGAGGTTGATCTTTAGGTTCACCAGGTATACTGTATATTCATACAGTAACCCACAGGGCGGGACACATTATGTACACTTCAGGTTATGCAAATCGCAACGCAATGGCTTCTGCAGCCGCAGTTCGTCAGCAACAGCACAGTACCACTGGGCTTATCAGCGAAGTGCTGTATCGTGAAGATCAGCCAATGATGACCCAGCTTCTGTTACTGCCGCTTTTACAGCAGCTTGGTCAGCAGGAACGCTGGCAGCTGTGGTTAACGCCGCAGCAGAAATTAAGCCGTCAATGGGTGCAGGCATCCGGTCTGCCTTTGTCTAAACTCATGCAGGTAAGCCAGATGTCTCCAGGCTCAACGCTCGAAAGCATGGTTCGTGCACTGCGCACCGGAAACTATAGCGTGGTGATCGGTTGGGTTTCAGAAGAGTTAACAGAAGAAGAGCATCTTCGTCTGGCCAATGCGGCTGAAGAAGGTAACGCGATGGGGTTCATTATGCGCCCCGTAAGCACCACTTCTCAGCCATCGAGACAGTTTTCTGGCCTGAAAATTCACTCTGATTTGTATCATTAAGTGAATTTAGGAGTTTTCCTGGTATTTTTTTTGCTCGAACGATAGCCCTTTCATTTACGGGGTCAATTTTAGCAAGATGCTTGTCTGGTGCGGTTTCCGGCATTTTCCCATGAACAAAAAATCAACATAAATGTTAAATATTGTGTATACAACTCTTTTTTTTTCATATGCCTGACGGAGTTCACACTTGTAAGTTTCCAACTACGTTGTAGACTTTACATCGCCAGGGGTGATCGGCTTAAGCCACAGATATGGCGTACTTATGAATTAGGTCCCGCCCCCGGTGAAGGATTTAACCGTGAACTTCTACATGGATATTCATGGCGATTTTTGGATGATAACGAGGCGCAAAAAATGAAAAAGACAGCTATCGCGATTGCAGTGGCACTGGCTGGCTTCGCTACCGTAGCGCAGGCCGCACCGAAAGATAACACCTGGTATGCAGGTGGTAAGCTGGGTTGGTCCCAGTTCCACGATACCGGTTGGTATAACAGCTCCCTGAACAACAACGGTCCAACCCACGATTCCCAGCTTGGCGCTGGTGCTTTCGGTGGTTACCAGGTAAACCCGTATGTTGGTTTCGAAATGGGTTATGACTGGCTGGGTCGTATGCCTTACAAAGGCTCCGTACAGAACGGCGCATTCAAAGCTCAGGGCGTTCAGCTGACGGCTAAACTGGGTTACCCGGTAACTGACGATCTGGACATCTACACCCGTCTGGGCGGCATGGTATGGCGTGCAGACTCCAGCAACAACGTTGCTGGCGACAACCACGACACTGGCGTTTCCCCAGTATTCGCTGGCGGCGTGGAGTGGGCAGTAACCCGCGACATCGCTACCCGTCTGGAATACCAGTGGGTTAACAACATCGGCGACGCGGGTACCGTTGGCGTGCGTCCAGACAACGGTATGCTGAGTGTAGGTGTTTCCTACCGCTTCGGCCAGGGCGAAGTTGCTCCAATCGTAGCTCCGGCTCCGGCTCCAGCTCCAGAAGTACAGACCAAGCACTTCACTCTGAAGTCTGACGTGCTGTTCAACTTCAACAAAGCAACGCTGAAACCAGAAGGTCAGCAGGCACTGGATCAGCTGTACACTCAGCTGAGCGATCTGGATCCTAAAGACGGTTCCGTCGTTGTTCTGGGCTTCACCGACCGTATCGGTTCTGACGCTTACAACCAGAAACTGTCTGAGAAACGTGCTCAGTCTGTTGTCGACTACCTCGTCTCTAAAGGTATCCCGGCTAACAAGATCTCCCCACGTGGTATGGGCGAATCTAACCCAGTGACTGGCAACACCTGTGACAACGTGAAAGCTCGCGCTGCACTGATCGACTGCCTGGCACCAGATCGTCGCGTAGAGATCGAAGTTAAAGGCATCAAAGACGTTGTAACTCAGCCTCAGGCTTAAGTTCTCGTCTAATAAAAAACCCCGCAATGCGGGGTTTGAGACTGATGACAAACCTCTAACGAATACCGTTTTGTCATGGGTGGCAGAACAAAAAATAAGGAAAATCAATTTATTGATTTTCGGCTGCTCACCACAAAGAAGGAAAAACCACGCTTTTTCCTTCTTTGTCAGCAATCTGAAACCCCGCGATGCGGGGTTTTTTTTATGCTTTATTCACCGTAAGTATCATTCTTTTCCCAGAAGCGCCTGCAAATCTTGCTTGAGCGTGGTCATCTTGCTCGCGTACTTCTCTTTATTTTCCGCATCTTCAATCAGCTGCACGACGGTCTCTGAGAGTGTCTTCCCTCTTCTTTGAGCCAAACCTGCCAACCGTTGCCAGACGATGAACTCCAGATCGATAGACTTCTTACGAGTATGCTGATGTTCTGCATTGAAGTGCCGCTTGCGGCGTGCGCGGATAGTCTGCTTCATTCGGTTGAACAACGCAGGATTCATGTGCTGATTAATCCACTCATTGACCTGCACAGGTTTGTTCTCGAACGTCAGTAGACTATCTACGGCTTCTTGCGCGGCGCTGGTTTCAATGTAGCGGGTGATCAACTCGCCTTCCCGGTGTTTTTTGACCAGGTACTTCCATTTCCAGCCGCTTTCAAGGTTTTCCAGTTGTTGATATTTCATCGCGATCCCAATGTGACCGTGTAACTCATTTCAGAATAACAGGTTTTTGCTAATGTGCTGAGAAGAAATCACCCTCCCGTCGTAAGGCTAACCCCACTCTGAAAGTTGCCCGCTAATCCCCGTGTGCTCACTCTCGCCTTGAGGTATAATCACCCGCTTTACATCTGACTAAAAAACAGCGACTTTGACGATTACTAAACTTTCACAGCGCGATCTTGTCCCCGATCTCGAGGCTTATCAGACGCTGTTTACCCAGCCAGATTTGGCAACCGAAACCGATTCCTTACCCGGCGAACTGCAGGCCCGTCTGCATTATGCGCTGGACCAGTTCCTCTACCCACAAGCCATTTCCGATTTTCTGCTGGTAAAGGCACCTGAAGAGCCTGAATACCTTGCGCTGTTGGCTGATGCTACGCGTGAGCTTCGTAAGGCTCCTGATGCCCTTCACGGTGTGCGCTATACGGTTAATGGCGCTCAAATCAGCCAAACTGTGGCAGAAAATTCTGATGATAACTTCGCAAGCCAGGGGCCAGTGATTCAGGCTGACTGGGTTGAAGCTGAACAGCTGTTCGGCTGCGTGCGTCAATTCAATGGCGAAATCTCACTGCAACCTGGCCTTGTTCATCAGGCTAACGGTGGCGTGTTGATTCTTTCTCTGCGAACGTTGCTTTCACAGCCTCTCCTCTGGATGCGGCTGAAAAACATTGTTTCGCAGCAGCGTTTTGACTGGCTGACCTTCGATGACTCGCGCCCTCTGCCTGTCTCCATCCCTTCCATGCCGTTATCGCTCAAAGTGATGCTGGTCGGTGAACGAGAATCGCTGGCTGATTTTCAGGAGATGGAACCGGAGTTATGCGAAAAAGCCATCTACAGTGAATATGAAGACAATCTGCAAATTGTCGATGAAGAAGCGCTGAAAAGCTGGTGTCAGTGGATCTGGCATGTTGCTCGCGGGTTGAATCTTCCGGGGCCGGCAACGGATGCCTGGCCGCTGCTCATTCAGGAAGGCGCTCGCTATACCGGCGATCAGCAGACACTGCCTCTGTGCCCTTTGTGGATTGGCCGCCAGCTGCGTGAAGCAGCCGCTTTCTGTGAAGGAGATGCCTTTACAGCTGAGCAACTCGCCACGATGCTCAATCAGCGCCAGTGGCGTGAAGGCTACCTTGCTGAGCGCATGCAGGATGAAATCCTGCTGGAGCAGATCCTGATTGAGACCGAAGGCGAGCAGATTGGCCAAATCAACGCCCTGTCTGTGGTGGAGTTTCCAGGCCACCCTCGCGCATTTGGTGAGCCATCGCGTATTAGCTGTGTTGTGCACATTGGCGACGGTGAGTTCACCGATATCGAGCGGAAAGCGGAACTGGGCGGCAATATCCATGCGAAAGGCATGATGATCATGCAGGCCTTTTTAATGGCTGAATTGGGGCTTGAGCAGCAGATTCCTTTCTCAGCGTCTCTGACGTTCGAGCAGTCCTACAGCGAAGTCGATGGTGACAGTGCGTCCATGGCTGAGCTTTGCGCCTTAATCAGTGCCCTTTCCGGTGTGCCGATTAATCAAAGCCTGGCGATTACGGGTTCTGTCGACCAGTTCGGCCGTGTTCAGCCCGTGGGCGGTCTGAATGAAAAAATTGAAGGGTTCTTTGCTATCTGTCAGCAACGCGGTTTGACAGGCAAGCAAGGGGTCATTATCCCTGTAGCCAACGTACGTCATCTCAGCCTTGCACAGGATGTTCAGCAGGCTGTGGAAGCCGGAGAGTTCTCTCTCTGGGCCATTGATGATGTGGCGGATGCCCTGCCATTGTTAACACAATTGGTCTGGGATGAAGAAGGACAGACAACGCTTCTGCAAACCATTCAGGAGCGTATTGCTCAGGCAAATCAGCAAGATACCCGGCATCGTCCGTGGCCGCTGCGCTGGTTAGGTTGGTTCCAGTCGAACTGATCGGACTTGTTCAGCGTACACGTGTTAGCTATCCTGCGTCGCGAACTCAAAATAAGGCTTACTGAAAACATGGTAGATAAACGCGAATCCTATACAAAAGAAGACCTTCTTGCCTCCGGTCGCGGTGAACTGTTTGGCGAAAAAGGCCCGCAGCTGCCGTCAGCCAACATGCTGATGATGGACCGTGTCATTAAGATGACCGAAACGGGCGGTAACTTTGATAAAGGCTACGTGGAAGCAGAACTGGATATCAATCCAGACCTGTGGTTCTTCGGTTGCCACTTTATTGGCGACCCGGTAATGCCTGGCTGCCTCGGCCTGGATGCGATGTGGCAGCTGGTTGGTTTCTACCTCGGCTGGCTTGGCGGCGAAGGCAAAGGCCGCGCGCTGGGTGTGGGCGAAGTGAAATTCACCGGTCAAATCCTGCCAACCGCGAAGAAAGTGACTTATCGCATTCACTTCAAGCGCGTCATCAACCGTCGTCTGATCCTGGGTATTGCGGATGGCGAAGTGCTGGTTGATGGTCACAAGATTTATGAAGCAACCGATCTGAAAGTGGGTCTGTTCCAGGACACTTCATCTTTCTGATCCCTTTAGCCTTTTGATGGCTTAAGAAACGGCGAAGCCTCTGCATGCAGAGGCTTCTTTGTTTTAAAGAGACAGCATCAGGCGATTACTGCCCTGTCCTCCATGGCTTCTCGCCAGCCTCCCAGCCAGTGAGACCTTTGATTCAAGGTCTGATACGGACAGATTTCTTTTGATTTGCCAGCGATGCCAGCCTGGTACCCACGTTGATGTGCCCGTTCCAGGCGATCACGTTTTTGTCTCTTCATGCCTCGTTTCCCTCATTTTTTGATCTGGTGGAAAAGAAAACAATGGTCACCAAATGTGCAACCACACATAACGAATAACCCGAATCCGCCACATCGTCAATGCGCAAAATTCACGCCAGTGTCATATTTGTGAGCTAGCCAGAAGTTCATTTGTACAAAAACTGTGAGCCAGGACAACTAACAAACTGAAGGCAAAAACAAAAAAACCGCAGTCAGAATCGCTTCTGCTGCGGTTTCAGAGATGATTAATTTTCCTTATGGCAGACGATTCATCTCTTGCGCAATCGCCTTCGCTTCCTGTTCCCAGGTCTGAGCCAGCAGTTTAACCATCGCATCGTAACCGTCTTGCTGCTGCTTCGTCTCAATGTGGAACGGGCGCTTAATCAGCTGTCCACGATGATTCAGCAGCCATTCTCCGCTGACCACCACTGTGCCGTCATAGCGGCCGTGGAAGCCGCTAACGTTGACGTTAAGCGTGTCCTGGTCTGTGCCTAACGGCTGAGAAGCCACAACCCAACCCGGCAGCTGATTACTCAGATTCGCCACCAGTGTAGTACGCAACTGCTGATCCAGTGGGCTGGCCCACAGGTTGTTATTAGCAATCACATATTGCACTTCGCTGGTCTGATACACCACGCCGTTGCCAGCAAGATAATCAGGGATGTTGACCTGTTCAACCCACAGCAGGTGCCCACCCTGGCTGGCTGTGCTCTGCACGCCAGCCTGAGGCACAGGCAGCTGATAGTAAGTCTTGTTGTCACCACTGCTGCTGCATGCTGCCAGCAAGCATGCCATTACCACAGGTAGCCATTTTTTCATTCTTTTGCCCTCTTCGGCTGCGGATCCTTTTTATCCTTCGCTTCAAACACCAACGCATTGCTCTTATCATTCAGCGTTTTCAGCACAGGCTGCAGTTCACGCAGCACCTGATCCAGACGTTGCATATCCGCCACCATCTTGTTGTACGCCGCGGAGCCCGGCTGGAAGCCTTGCATACTGCGATTCAGCTCACGCAGTGTTTTCTGCATGTCTGTTGGCAGGTCCTGCATCGACTGGCTGCCGGTGATTTTGTTCAGATTGTCGAGCGTCGTCTGAACGTGTTTCATCGTCGTCTGGCTTTCTGCCAGCGTGTTGGTTGCCTGCTGAAGCAGCGGGTTGATTGGCAGATTGTTAATCTTATCCAGAGCTTCCATCAGACGTTGCTGGATTTGCGCCAGACCGCCGCTTACCGTTGGAATAATCGCGTAACCACCAAACTCACGGAATTTACCGCGTGGTTCGGCTTTCGGATAGAAGTCCAGATCAACATACAACGCCCCGGTCACCAGGTTGCCGGTTTTCAGCGCTCCACGCAGGCCACGATTCATCAACTCATCGATATGTGCGCGAACATCTGTATCACCACCAAGTTGATTAATCAGACGCTCTGGTTCTATGCGAATCTGTACCGGAATGCGGTAATCATCATTCAGACGCTGATGCAGTCCTGGGATAAAGAATGGCACTTTCCCGACGGTGCCCAGGCGAATGCCACGGAACTCGACAGGGGCGCCCGGCTGCAGGCCACGAACCGAATCTTTAAAGAACATCACGTAGTCGATGTGCTGGGTGTAGATAGAATCCTGAATGGTTTTCTGATCGTCAAACAGGTGGTATTCCGTTTTGTTCGCCACCGGTTCGCCGAGATCCAGTCCATCTGGTACATCAAAACTCACCCCGCCGCCAAACAGCGTCGAGAGGGAACCCATTTCAACACGCATCCCCGCCGAGGTCAGATCGACCGCAATACCGCTGTCTTTCCAGAAGCGCACGTTGGTCGTCACCAGACGATCGTTAGGCGCATTGATGAAAAGCTGATAAATGATATTGCGCTTTTCCGGGTTAAAGTTGCTGGTTTCCACCGAGCCAACGCGATAACCACGGAACAGCACCGGGTCGCCCGGAGAGAGTTGCCCGGCTTTGTTGCTTTCCAGCAAGATACGGATCCCTTTCGCGTCTGGTGGCGCAAGCGGTGGCGAATCCAGCAACTGGAACTGCGAAGGATTTGATCCTTTGGTTCCCGGCTGAAGTTCGATGTAAGCCCCTGAAAGCAGCGTGCCAAGCCCGCTGATCCCCTCACGGCCAACCTGTGGCTTCACGACCCAAAAGACCGAGTCACTGTGGAGCAATTTCTCCATACCAGAATTAAGGCGAGCCTTAATTTCAACATGCGTCAGATCGTCTGTCAGGGTCGTGCTTTCGATAACCCCCACGTCCACGCTGCGGCTTTTGATGCGGGTTTTTCCGCCTTCGATGCCTTCAGCGTTGGTGGTGATGAGCGTCACTTCCGGGCCTTGATGGCTGTAATGATAGAAGAGGATCCACGCGCCAATCAGCGCGGTGACGATGGGAAAGATCCACACCGGCGACCAGTTCTTCACCTTTTGCACTTTGGCCTCTCCACTCTTATTTTCCATGGTGTTACTTTTCCTCATGGCTTGATTCTGGCTCACGATCCCACAGCAAGCGCGGGTCGAAGGTCATTGCGGAGAACATGGTCATCACAACCACCAGCGCGAACATCACTGCCCCCATCGCCGGATAAATACTCATCAATCCTCCCATCCGCACCAGTGCTGACAGTACGGCAATTACAAACACATCAATCATTGACCAACGGCCAACAAATTCGACCACCTCATAAATCAGATGCATCCGCTCACTGTCACGAGTGCCGTTGCCGTTGGCATTCCAGCATAGCCAACCGATGGCCATCATTTTGAGTGTTGGCACCATAATACTGGCGATGAAAATGACCATTGCCACCGGATACGACCCCTCACTCCACAGCAACACCACCCCGGCAATAATTGTCGAAGGCAGTTTTTCACCCAGCAGATCGGTAATCATGATCGGCATAATATTGGCAGGCAGATAGAGGATGATGGAGGTAAAGAGCAACGCCAGCGTCCACTGCAAGCTGTGTTTGCGACGCACGAAACCTTTTGTTTCACAGCGTGGGCAAACAGGTTCATCTGCAGGTAGGATGGCAGTACAGCATGAGCATGAACGCAGCCCCTGACGAATGCCCGTAACACCGACTTTTAAGGGCTGTGCAAGCACAGGCATCGGGGAAATATCGTCCCAAAGCCAGCGCCGATCGACACACTGAAAAGCACGCAGTTGCAGCAAACAGAACATACACCAGGGCAAGAAGCTACTGCCCACCCCAATATCGCCGTAAGCCATTAACTTAACGAAGCTCACCAGCACGCCCGCGAGAAAAATCTCGGCCATGCCCCAGCTTTTAAGATGGAAAAGAATACGAGCTAAAAAGACCTGCACTTTGACCGGTAAAGGCACACGGTTGACCAGCATGATGATGGTCACGAGGCAGAACGCAGGCACCAGTTGCACAAACAGCAAGAAGAACGTCCCGAGGCTTGCGTAGTCTTCCGTAAACAGAACCTGCGGGATTTCCAGTAGCTCGATTTCACTGCCGATCCCGCCCACCTTCATGTACACAAAAGGGAACAGGTTCGCCAGTAGCAACATGAACAGCGCCACAATGGCATAAGCCGTTGGGCGCTGACGCGGTTCGTCCCATTCCGTGGTGAGCGTCGTACCGCAACGTGGACACGACGCTTTATGTCGGTGCTCAAGGTGCGGTAAGGCCACCAGCAGATCGCATTGTGGGCAGAGGATATGCCCCGCAGCATGATGATCATCGCACATGAACGTTCCTCTAAATTAACCGCCGTTTTTTAACGCTTCCAGCTCTTCCCAGCGCTCAAAAGCCGTTTCCAGTGCTTTCTCTGCTTCTGCCATTGCGCTCAGAACCCCTTGAGTATGGTCATGAGACTGGCTAAAGAAAGCGGGATCGGCCACCTGGGCCTGCAATCCTTCGAGGTTGGCCTCAAGTTCTTCAAGTCGCTGAGGAAGCTGCTCTAATTCGCGCTGCAGGTTATAGCTTAGTTTGCTACTGGCGCGTTTGACAGTTCCTGCTTTAGGCTGCTCTTTCGGAGTCATTGTATTGACTGACGATTTTTGCGCCAATGACTGCGACTGCTGGCCGCGAGCGTCGTGATACCCCCCGACGTAAGCGCCAATCTTGCCGTTGCCTTCAAAAATCCAGCATTCGGTCACGGTGTTATCCACGAACTGACGGTCGTGGCTCACCAGCATCACCGTGCCCTGATAGCTGTCGATCAGCTCTTCAAGCAGCTCAAGGGTTTCGACATCCAGGTCGTTCGTCGGTTCATCGAGGATCAACAAGTTACTTGGCTTGAGGAACAAACGGGCCAGCAGCAGACGGTTACGTTCGCCACCGGACAAAGCACGCACCGGCGTCATGGCGCGTTTCGGATGGAACAGGAAGTCCTGCAGGTAGCCCAGCACATGGCGTGGCTTACCGTTGACCATCACTTCTTGTTTACCTTCCGCCAGGTTATCCATCACGGTTTTATCCGGATCGAGTTCTGCACGGTGCTGGTCAAAATAGGCCACTTCCAGCTTAGTGCCACAGTGAACACGACCGCTGTCGGCCTGAAGCTGGCTGAGCATCAATTTCAGCAGCGTGGTCTTCCCGCAGCCGTTCGGGCCAATCAGGGCGATTTTGTCGCCGCGTTGAACCTGAGCAGAGAAGTCTTTCACCAGCACTTTGCCGTCTACCTGATAATTGACGTCTTCCATCTCAAAGACGATTTTGCCGCTACGGCTCGCCTCTTCCACCTGCATTCTGGCGGTGCCCATCACTTCGCGACGCTCGCTGCGTTCACGACGCATGGCTTTCAGGGCGCGAACGCGGCCTTCGTTACGAGTACGGCGCGCTTTGATACCCTGACGGATCCACACTTCTTCCTGCGCCAATTTGCGATCGAACTCGGCATTTTGCAGTTCTTCCACGCGCAGGTTTTCTTCTTTCTCAAGCAGATACTGATCGTAGCTACCCGGATAGGTCACCAGTTTGCCGCGATCGAGATCGACAATACGGGTGGCCATATTGCGGATGAACGAACGGTCATGCGAGATAAAGATGATGGTGCCTTTGAAGGTTTTCAGGAACCCTTCCAGCCAGTCGATGGTTTCGATATCGAGGTGGTTAGTCGGTTCATCGAGTAACAGAACGCGCGGGCCGCTAACCAGCGCACGCCCTAACGCCGCTTTACGCAGCCAGCCGCCGGAGAGTGAACTCAGCGGCATATCAGCATTCAGCCCCAGCTGTTCCAGCACTTCATTGATACGGCTTTCGAGCTGCCACAGATTGTGGTGATCAAGCAGTTCCTGAAGCTTCGCCATCTCATTGAGATTTTTATCGCTTGGGTCCGTCATCACCAGATGCGAAATCTCGTGATAGCGCTTCAGGTATTCTGCCTGCTCTTCAATCCCTTCGGCGATGAAGTCATAAACGCTGCCCTGTACATTACGCGGCGGATCCTGTTGCAGACGTGCAACCACCAGATCCTGCTCGTAAATAATGCGGCCGTCGTCCAGACCCTGCTCACGGTTGAGGATCTTCATCAGCGTGGATTTACCCGCGCCGTTACGCCCGACCAGACAAACGCGCTCGTTATCTTCGATATGCAGTTCCGTGTTGTCCAGGAGCGGCGCATCGCTGAACGACAGCCACGCGCCATGCATGCTAATTAAAGACATTTATTCTTTCCTTCAGGCTGAAGTGATCAGCCAGCAGTTGTGGATCTGGCGGTTACGGGCAAAGTCCGGTGAAAGCGTTTTTTGGGTGATTTCTTGTGCTTTCAGGCCAAGTTTTGCCAGACCGTCGTGGTCAAGTTTGAAGCCGCGCTTGTTGTTGGAGAACATGATGGTGCCGCCTTTGCGCAGCAGGCGCTTAAGATCGGTCATCAGCTTCAGGTGATCGCGCTGCACGTCAAACGTGTCTTCCATCCGTTTGGAGTTAGAGAAGGTTGGCGGATCGATAAAGATCAGGTCGAACTGTTCATCGGCGTCACGCAGCCAGCCCAGCACATCAGCCTGCAACAGACGGTGCGGGCGGCCCGTTAAGCCGTTGAGGCGCAGGTTGCGCTCCGCCCACTCCAGATACGTACGAGACATATCAACGGTGGTTGTACTGCGCGCGCCGCCGAGACCGGCGTGAACGCTGGCGCTGCCGGTATAAGAGAACAGGTTAAGAAAATCTTTACCTTTACTCATTTGACCCAGCATGCGACGAGCGATTCGGTGGTCGAGGAACAGACCGGTATCGAGATAATCCGTCAGGTTAACCCACAGGCGTGCGTTGTATTCGCTGACCTGCATGAATTCGCCCTTCTCGCTCATCTTCTCGTACTGATTTTTCCCCTTCTGACGTTCACGGGTTTTCAGTACCAGTTTGTTCGGTGCAATGCCCAGTACCGAAATGGTCGCCGCGATGACATCAAACAGGCGATGACGTGCTTTGGTCGCATCAACGGTTTTCGGTGGAGCATATTCCTGAATCACCACCCACTCACCGTAACGGTCAACGGCAACGTTGTATTCCGGCAAATCGGCATCGTACAGGCGGTAGCATTCAATGCCTTCCTGACGCGCCCATTTTTCCAGTTTCTTCAGGTTCTTGCGCAGACGGTTGGCATAATCGTCAGCGAGCATGACAGGTGCTGCGCCGTCGGTTTCTGCCAGATGATAGTTTTTCTGCACGCAGTCCAGCGGGCCATTTTTGGCTTTAAACTGGCGTTCGGCACGCAGCTGCAGGCAGCTCAGCAAATCAGGTGAGGCGCTGAACAGAGACAAATTCCAGCCGCCAAACTGAGTCTTCATGATACGGCCCAGCAGATTGTGCAGGGCAATCAGTGCGGGTTCGCTATCCAGTCGCTCACCGTACGGAGGGTTACTGACCACTGTACCGTAAGGGCCTTTCGGCAGGGGATTGCTGAGCTTAGCGACATCTTTCACTTCGAAAGTGATCAGATCGCCAATCCCTGCGCGGCGGGCGTTGCTGCGCGCTCGTTCAATCACGCGGCTGTCGATATCCGAACCGTAGAAACGGGATTCATACGCAGCAAGCCCTGCACGCGCACGAGTCTGGGCGTCGGCTTTGACTTCTTGCCAGACGGACTCATCATGCTGCGCCCAGCCTTTAAAGCCCCAGTGACCCCGGTGCAAACCTGGCGCACGGTCAGTTGCCATCATCGCCGCTTCAATCAGCAGCGTACCGGACCCGCACATTGGGTCGAGCATCGGCGTACCCGGCTGCCAGCCAGAACGCATGACGATAGCCGCAGCCAGCGTTTCTTTGATTGGCGCGATACCCGTCGCATCACGATAGCCACGCAGGTGCAGGCCTTCGCCGCTCAAATCGAGAGAAATGTGCGCCACTTCTTTATTCAGACGCACGTTAATACGCACATCCGGGTTTTCTTTATCCACGTTAGGACGCGGCAGGTTTTTGCGGGTGAACGCATCAACGATGGCGTCTTTCACTTTCAACGCCCCGTACTGGCTATTACGAATTTCTTCGTTCACGCCGCTGAAATGCACCGCGAAGGTCGCATCCTGATTGAACATCTCTGTCCAGCCGATCGCCTGCACGCCGAGATACAGGTCCAGGTCGCTGTAGACCTTGCATTCGCTCAGCGGCATCATGATGCGCGACGCCAGACGGCTCCACATCAGACTCTGGTAGAGCAGTCGCGTGTCTCCCTCAAAGTGGACACCACCCTGAACTACCTGGCAGCCGCTCGCTCCCAGTCCTTCAAGTTCAGTTTTTAACAGCTCTTCCAGCCCGCGGGCTGTACTGGCAAACAGAGAATTCATATCGTCACTTATTACTCACAGAAAATTGTTGCGCATTATAGCGAATATAGGCTTCATAGAGGGCGACTTTTTTTCTTTACAGAGGACAACGGAATGGCGACGTTATCACGGCTCTTTATCCATCCAGTTAAATCGATGCGGGGGATTGGCGTCACGCACGCGCTGGCCGATATCAGCGGGATGAGTTTTGACCGTATTTTCATGGTAACGGAACCTGATGGAACGTTTATCACCGCTCGCCAGTATCCACAGATGGTGCGCTTCACGCCCGTTCCTGTTCATGATGGGCTGCATCTCACTGCACCTGATGGCAGCTCGGCGGTAGTGCGTTTTGATGACTTTACGGCGGAAGCCTCACCGACTGAAGTCTGGGGTAACCACTTCACGGCTCGCATTGCCCCTGAATCCATCAACCTTTGGCTTACCGGCTTTTTCAAACGCGATGTTCAGCTGCGCTGGGTCGGCGCTCAGCCGTCGCGCCGGGTGAAACGCTTTGATGCCGTTCCGCTGTCGTTCGCCGATGGTTTTCCTTATTTGCTCACCACTGAAGCCTCGCTGCGTGATTTGCAGAACAAATGCCCGGCCAGCGTGCAGATGGAACAGTTTCGCCCGAACCTGGTCGTGACGGGCACAAAAGCGTGGGAAGAAGACACCTGGAAAGTCGTGCGCATCGGCGAAGTCGTGTTTGATGTGGTGAAACCTTGCAGCCGCTGCGTGTTCACAACGGTCAGCCCGGAAAGGGGGCAAAAACACCCGTCTGGCGAGCCACTCACAACACTACAAAGCTTCCGTACCGCGCTGGATAATGGCGATGTCGATTTCGGGCAAAACCTGATTGCCCGCAACAGCGGTGTAGTGCGAGTCGGCGACGAAGTGGAAATTCTGCAAACTGGCCCGGGAAAACTCTACGGCGCAGGTGAAACGGAAGAGAGATTTGAGCTTGATGTCACCACCGATAAGCTGGTCGATATCGACTGGCAGGGTGAAGTGTTCAAAGGGAATAACCAACAGGTTTTACTGGAACAACTGGAACAGCAAGGCATTCGTGTGCCCTACTCTTGCCGGGCTGGGATTTGCGGCAGTTGCCGAATTACATTGCTGGAAGGGGAAGTCAGCCCGTTGAAAAAGAGCTCTGTCGCGGAAGATGGCACCATTCTTTGCTGTAGCTGCGTGCCGAAAACCGCCCTGAGACTGGCGCGTTAAACCGCCTGGCCGTAGCTGAGACTGTCCATCAGCGGCTGCGGCTGAAGTCTGTCATTCATCACTTTAATCGCATCGCCCAACTGCATGGTACGACCGGCAAGCATCAGCCCCGGTTGTGCCAACAAACAAAGCGCGGCGTTATCACCCGGTTCAACAACCAGCAGATTCACTCGCTCACCGGAATCGCTCAGCCACACCTGTGCGGCATCGCCCGTTACCGGCTGCCAGTTTTCACCGTGCGCCACGAAGTGCCAACTTTTTGGCATTTGTGGTTTGAGGAAGCGGATGGCCACCAGCGCATTAAGAATCAGCTCAGCGCGGTGTTCTTTGGACAATTCGAGGTCACGGCATTTTTCTTCAAACGAGAAGTAGAGAGCGGCGTCATCAACACAAAAGCCTGTTGGATCAAAGGCATCCGGTGTCAACATCCGGCGAGCATAACGCGAACGAAATAACATGCCATTGGCTAAATCGAGCATCATTCGATCATGCTCTTCATCGAAATACCAGCGCCAGTTATCGTCAGGTTTAATTCGCATTTCTCTCCCCCGTCCTCATAGGCATCCTGTGCCTGGAACAACATAATCCCGTTTCGTTATTTGCCTGAATTAAGAAAAGACCATAAAGTTTAATTTAGCAACATTTGGGGAATATAAAACAACCAGGGCAGGAAATAAAGCCCTGGTTGAAAATTGCGCAGGAAAGATTAGATGTGGGTAACGATTTCTTTAATCAACGGTGGGCCTTTAAAAATAAACCCGGAATAGATCTGAACCAGCGTAGCACCTGCCGCCATTTTCTCACGGGCAGCTATCACAGAATCGATACCACCTACGCCAATAATCGGCAGTCTGCCTTTTAATTCTTCGGATAACCGGCGAATAATTTCTGTGCTTTTTAACTGTAATGGACGACCGCTTAAGCCACCCATTTCATCGCAATGTTTCATTCCCTGAACGAGAGAACGATCGAGTGTGGTATTGGTCGCAATAACACCATCAATATTATGGCGAACTAAACTGTCAGCCACCTGGATCAATTCTTCGAATGAAAGATCCGGTGCGATCTTCACCGCCACCGGAACATATTTATGGTGGATCGTCTGGAGTTCTTTTTGTTTATTTTTAATAGCCGAAAGCAGATCGTCGAGCGCTTCACCATATTGTAAGGTGCGCAGGCCAGGGGTATTTGGCGAAGAGATGTTGATCGCAATATAACCGGCATAGGCATAGACTTTTTCCATACAAATCAGATAGTCATCTTTACCTTGTTCAACAGGCGTATCTTTATTCTTGCCAATATTAATACCCAGAATACCGTCAAAATGCGCCTTTTTGACATTCTCGACCAGGTTGTCTACGCCATGGTTATTGAAGCCCATGCGGTTGATCAACCCTTCGGCGTCGACCAGACGGAAGATCCTCGGCTTGTCATTCCCCGGCTGCGGACGTGGTGTTACGGTGCCCACTTCAATCGAACCGAAACCCATTGCGCCTAAGGCATCAATGCACTCTCCATTCTTGTCGAGACCGGCGGCCAATCCAAGGGGGTTTTTAAACGTCAGCCCCATACAGGTTAGCGGCTTTGACGGCACTTTTTGACGCACTAACGCTTCAAGTGGCGTGCCGGTGATGCGGCGTAATTGCTGAAAGGTCAATTCATGAGCGCGCTCTGGATCGAGCTGGAATAGGGCTTTACGAACGAAGGGGTAGTACATGAACTCTCCTGGATTCCCGGTGTGCAAACCGGGGGCGTATTATGGGTGATCTCACCGCGAAAGGGAATTGACCTGCGGCAAAAAAACGCGGTTCTACGCAAACGTTGTCCTATTTGCACTTTTCAGCAAACCAGTGCCGGATAAATCATTTAGCGATCGCCTGCCCCTCTGCGACACTCCGAACAAATGTTATCAATGTTAGATAAAATCAAACATTTGGTTATAAGGAGCGATTATGCGTGTCATCACGATAGCGGGTAGCCCGCGCTTTCCTTCCCGATCCAGCGCCTTGCTGGAATATGCCAGAGAAAAACTGTCGGCAGTGGATGTCGAAGTCTGCCACTGGCATCTGCAAAACTTTGAACCAGAAGACCTGCTCTTTGCCCGATTCGACAGCCCTGCCCTGCAGGCGCTCATCGAACAACTGGCGCACGCTGATGGCCTGATTGTGTCGACGCCTGTCTATAAGGCTTCTTTTTCTGGCGCGCTAAAAACCTTGCTCGATTTGCTTCCAGAACGAGCCCTTGAAGGCAAAGTCGTTTTGCCGCTGGCAACCGGTGGCACCGTGGCTCATATGCTGGCGGTGGATTACGCGCTGAAACCTGTGCTCAGTGCGCTGAAAGCTCAGGAGATCCTGCACGGCGTATTTGCCGACGACAGTCAGGTTCAGGATTACCAGCATAAGCCGCAGTTCAGTCCCAACCTTGAAAAACGCCTCGACAGTGCGCTGGAAACCTTCTGGCAAGCCCTGCATCGCCGTGATATTCGCGTCCCGGCTTTCCATTTAAAGCAAGGAGTCGCCCATGTTTAATCTGTTTCGCCCCCGTTTTCGTAGCCTCGCCCTGAGCGGATTACTCACGCTTTCCGCGTGGAGTCACGCCGCGGAGACTGCTCCCGATGCGTTACGCATTGGCTACCAAAAAGGCAGCGTGAGCATGGTGCTGGCGAAAAGCCACGAGCTGCTGGAAAAACGCTATCCGAACACCAAAATTTCGTGGGTGGAGTTTCCTGCTGGCCCACAAATGCTGGAAGCGCTTAACGTTGGCAGTATCGATCTCGGCAGCACGGGCGATATTCCTCCTATTTTTGCCCAGGCCGCTGGGGCGGATTTGGTGTACGTCGGGGCTGAACCCGCCAAGCCGAAAGCTGAAGTTATCCTGGTGCCGGAAAACAGCCCCATCAAAACCGTGGCCGATCTGAAAGGCCATAAAGTTGCCTTCCAGAAAGGCTCCAGTTCACACAACCTGCTGCTGCGCGCACTGCAATTGGCAGACCTGAAGTTTACGGATATTCAGCCCACTTACCTGACACCGGCAGATGCTCGTGCAGCCTTTCAGCAAGGCAATGTCGACGCCTGGGCAATCTGGGACCCGTACTATTCCGCCGCTTTGCTGCAAGGCGGTGTTCGTGTACTGACCGATGGCAGTGAGCTGAAGCAAACCGGTTCGTTCTATCTGGCCTCGCGTCCTTACGCTGAAAAGAACGGGGCCTTTATTGAAGGCGTACTCGATACCTTCACCCAGGCTGATGCGCTCACGATCAGCCAACGTCAGCAGAGCACTGAACTGCTGGCCAAAACGATGGGGCTGCCGGAAGCGGTGATCGCCAGTTACCTCAGCCACCGTCCGCCTACATCTATTACGCCAGTCAGCGATGAAACCGCACGTCGCCAGCAACAAACCGCCGATCTGTTTTACGAAAATCGCCTCGTCCCGAAAAAGGTCGATATCAAAAGCCGTATCTGGCAACCCACTTCTGCCCAGGGAGCAAAATCATGAGTCTGAATATGTTCTGGTTTTTACCGACCCACGGTGACGGTCACTATCTCGGCAGCGACGATAATGCCCGCCCTGTCGATCATAGCTATCTGCAACAAATTGCTCAGACGGCAGACAGGCTTGGCTTTACCGGTGTGTTGATCCCCACAGGACGTTCCTGCGAAGACGCCTGGCTGGTAGCAGCCTCGATGATCCCGGTAACCCAACGCCTGAAATTCCTGGTCGCACTCCGCCCAAGCGTGATTTCCCCTACTGTTGCCGCGCGTCAGGCCGCAACGCTGGATCGTTTATCTAACGGCCGCGCCCTGTTCAATTTGGTCACAGGCAGCGACCCGCAGGAACTGGCCGCTGATGGCGTGTTCCTCGACCACACCGAACGTTATGAGGCATCGGCGGAATTTACTCATATCTGGCGGCGTTTGCTGGAAGGCGAAACGGTCGATTTCGACGGTAAATACCAGAAAATACAAGGGGCAAAATTGTTGTTCCCTCCAGTACAACAACCTCGTCCCCCGCTTTATTTTGGCGGGTCTTCGGATATCGCACAGGAACTGGCTGCGGAACAAGTCGATCTCTATCTGACCTGGGGCGAGCCGCCAGAACAGGTGAAAGAGAAAATCGCCCAGGTTCGTGAGAAAGCGGCAAAGCACGGGAGAAAAGTACGTTTTGGCATTCGCCTGCATGTGATTGTGCGTGAAACCAATGCCGAAGCCTGGGCCGCTGCCGACCGTCTGATCTCGCGGCTCGACGATGACACGATATCCAAAGCGCAGGCCGCGTTCGCCCGTACCGATTCTGTCGGGCAACAACGAATGGCTGCCCTGCATGGCGGACGGCGCGAGAAACTCGAAATCAGCCCTAATTTGTGGGCAGGAGTAGGCCTGGTTCGCGGCGGCGCTGGCACGGCTTTAGTCGGCGATGGCCCAACGGTGGCTGCGCGTATCAATGAGTATGCGGCGCTCGGCATCGACAGCTTTGTGCTTTCCGGTTATCCGCATCTGGAGGAAGCCTGGAAAGTGGGTGAATTGTTGTTCCCTCACTTAGATGTCGCGATCCCTGAAGTGCCTCAGCCGCCTGCGTTGCAGGTTCAGGGTGAGGCGGTCGCCAATGAATTCATCCCGCGCAAAGTCGCGCAGAGTTAAGGAGAGCCTATGGCAACGCCTGCTAATAAATGGCTGCTGCGCGTTGCCCCCTGGCTGCTGCCGGTGGGCATCGTTGTGGTCTGGCAAATCGCCTCCTCAACAGGCTGGCTCTCAAACCGGATTTTGCCTTCGCCGGAAGGCGTGGTCGAGGCTTTCTGGACCCTTTCCGCCAGCGGTGAGCTGTGGCAACACCTGGCGATAAGTTCCTGGCGCGCGCTGATTGGCTTTTCCATTGGTGGCTCGATTGGCCTGGTGCTTGGGCTTATCAGCGGGCTTTCCCGTTGGGGAGAAAGGCTGCTCGACACCTCGATTCAGATGCTGCGCAACGTGCCGCATCTGGCGCTGATCCCGCTGGTTATCCTGTGGTTTGGCATCGATGAGAGCGCGAAGATTTTTCTGGTGGCACTTGGCACGCTGTTCCCGATTTACATCAACACCTGGCACGGCATTCGTAATATTGACCGTGGGCTGGTTGAAATGGCAAGAAGCTATGGGCTGTCAGGTTTTGCCCTGTTCTGGCATGTGGTCCTGCCGGGTGCCCTGCCCTCCATCATGGTCGGTGTCCGCTTTGCCCTCGGCCTGATGTGGCTGACGCTGATTGTTGCGGAGACCATTTCGGCAAACTCAGGCATTGGCTATCTGGCCATGAATGCGCGTGAATTCCTGCAAACCGACGTGGTGGTGGTCGCCATCATCCTCTACGCGCTGTTGGGTAAACTCGCGGATGTTAGCGCGCAGCTGCTGGAACGCGTCTGGCTGCGCTGGAACCCTGCTTATCAACTGAAGGAGGCCACAGTATGAATACGGCACGCCTGAATCCCGGTATTCCTTTATTGCTGAACAGTATCGGCAAACAGTACGGCAATAATGTTGTATTGAACGATCTCGACCTGCATATTCCTGCCGGTCAGTTTGTGGCGGTAGTCGGTCGCAGTGGCGGCGGAAAGAGCACGCTTTTACGCCTGCTGGCTGGGCTGGAAAAACCCAATCGCGGTGAATTGCTGGCAGGAAATGGCCCGCTAGCAGCCAGTCAACAAGAGACAAGGCTGATGTTCCAGGATGCACGCCTGCTGCCGTGGAAAACGGTTATCGATAATGTTGGTCTGGGTTTGAAAGGCAACTGGCGAAACGATGCGCTTGCTGCACTGGCGGCTGTAGGATTGGAAGATCGTGCAACTGAATGGCCTGCAGCCCTGTCCGGCGGGCAAAAACAACGCGTGGCGCTGGCAAGAGCGCTGATCCACCGCCCCGGTTTGTTATTGCTCGATGAACCGCTCGGCGCACTGGATGCCCTAACCCGGCTGGAGATGCAGGATCTGATTGAGTCGTTATGGCAGGAACAAGGGTTCACCGTTTTGCTGGTGACGCATGATGTGAGCGAAGCCGTGGCGATGGCCGATCGGGTACTGCTTATAGAAGAAGGAAAGATCGGGTTAGATCTGACGATTGATCTACCACGCCCTCGGCGAAAAGGATCGGTACGTCTGGCAGAACTGGAGGCTGAGGTGCTGAATCGGGTGATGAAACGCGGAGAAACGGATATACGGGTAAGACGGCAGGGATAATAATGCCGGGCGGCGGCTACGCCTGGCCCGGCCTACACTCTGCTCGATTTCATGTAGGCCCGGTCAGGCGTAGCCGCCACCGGGCACCACAACAACCGATTACGCCAACGCTTTACTGATCTTCTCGAACAGATCGCCAGAGAGATTCTCCAGCCCTTTTAACTGTTCCAGCGCCGCACGCATCTTCTCCTGACGCTTCGCATCGTAACGCTTCAGGCGAATCAGCGGCTCAATCAAGCGTGATGCCACCTGCGGGTTACGGCTGTTAAGCTCGGTCAGCATTTCTGCGAGGAACTGATAACCGCTGCCGTCTTCCGCGTGGAACGCCGCCGGGTTGCTCATCGCAAAAGCACCAATCAGCGAACGAATGCGGTTCGGGTTGCTCAGGGTGAATGAACGGTGTTTCAGCAGGCTGCGAACCGTCTCCAGCACGTTATCTGCCGGGCTGGTGGATTGCAGGATAAACCATTTATCCATCACCAGGCCGTCGTGATGCCATTTGTCGTCATACTCTTGCATCAGCGCATCACGGCACGGCAACTGTGCAGCTACGGCGGCGGCCAGAGCGGCCAGCGCATCGGTCATGTTATCCGCGTTGTGATACTGATGGCTCACCAGCTTATCAGCGAGCTCAACATCGCCAAACGCCAGATAACGCAGGCAGGTATTGCGCAGAGAACGCTTGCCGATGTCGGCATGTTCAACGCGGTATGCGTCGAGTTTATTGGCGTTGTACACCGCAAGGAATTCATCAGCCAGTTCAGTGGCCAGCGTGCGGGTCAGTGCTTCACGCACAGTAGCAATCGCCACCGGGTCAATGGTCTCAAACAGCTCGGCGATTTCGTTCACTGAAGGCAGGGTCAGAATTTCTGCCGCCAGAGCCGGATCAATTTTCTCATCCAGCAAAATCGCACGGAACGCATCAGCAACGTGAACCGGCAGAGAAAGCGGTTGATGCTGCTGATGACGAGCGACGTTCAGCTTGATATAGGTTGCAAGCAGGCTTTGTGCTGCATCCCAACGGGAGAAGTCGTTGCGGGCGTGGCGCATCAGGAACGTCAGTTGCTGATCGCTCCATTTATATTCCAGCTTCACTGGCGCAGAAAACTCGCGCAGCAGCGAAGGGACCGGCTGGAAATAGACATTATCAAAGATGAACGTCTGCTCCGCCTGAGTCACGTTCAGGACGTTATGCACCGGATGGCCGCCTTTCTGCAGCGGGATAACCTTGCCTTCGTTGTCATACAGTTCGATATCGAACGGAATGTGCAACGGCTGTTTTTCCTGCTGTTCAGACGTTGGCGGTGTGTGCTGCTTGATGGTCAGCGTGTACTGCTCGGTTTCCGGGTTGTAATCGTCATGCACAGTCACAACCGGCGTGCCGGACTGGCTGTACCAGCGGCGGAAATGGGAAAGATCGACGTTAGACGCATCTTCCATCGCCTGCACGAAATCGTCGCAGGTCGCGGCGCTGCCATCATGGCGTTCGAAATAGAGCTGCATCCCTTTCTGGAAATTCTCTTCCCCCAGCAGCGTGTGCAGCATGCGGATCACTTCTGAACCCTTCTCATACACCGTCAGGGTGTAGAAGTTGTTCATTTCGATAACCCTATCCGGGCGAATCGGGTGCGCCATTGGGCTGGCATCTTCCGCAAACTGCATCCCGCGCATAGTACGCACGTTGCTGATACGGTTAACCGCACGTGACCCCAGATCGGAGCTGAACTCCTGATCGCGGAACACGGTCAGGCCTTCTTTCAGGCTCAACTGGAACCAGTCGCGGCAGGTCACGCGGTTCCCGGTCCAGTTGTGGAAATATTCGTGACCAATCACTCGTTCAATGTCGAGGTAGTCTTTGTCGGTCGCGGTATCGGTACGCGCCAGCACGTATTTGGAGTTAAAGACGTTGAGGCCTTTGTTCTCCATCGCGCCCATGTTGAAGAAATCGACGGCGACGATCATATAGATGTCGAGATCGTATTCGAGGCCGAAACGATCTTCGTCCCACTTCATGGAGTTTTTCAGCGAGGTCATCGCCCAGGGCGCACGGTCGAGGTTGCCACGATCGACATACAGCTCCAGCGCCACTTCACGGCCAGAACGCGTTGTGTAGCTATCGCTCAGCACATCGAAATCACCGGCTACCAGCGCAAACAGGTAGCACGGTTTTGGGAACGGGTCCTGCCACTGCATCCAGTGACGGCCATTTTCCAGTTCACCCTGCCCTACGCGGTTGCCGTTAGAAAGCAGGAACGGGTATTTGGTTTTATCGGCGATGATCTTAGTGGTAAAACGCGCCAGCACATCCGGGCGATCAAGATACCAGGTGATGTGGCGGAACCCTTCGGCTTCGCACTGAGTGCAAAGCGCTTCGCCTGACTGGTACAACCCTTCCAGCGCGGTATTGGCGGCTGGACTGATTTCGTTAACGATGCGCAGCGTAAAACGCTCCGGCAGACCGTTAATCACCAGTTGATTGTCTTCTTCTTTATAGTCACTCCACGGCTGGTCATTCACGTGAAGCGAAACCAGCGTTAACTCTTCACCGTTGAGGCGCAGTGGCGTGGCAGACGCAGCGTGACGCGAAACCTGGCTCACGGCGGTCACGACGGTTTTTGCGGCATCCAGGTCAAAGGTCAGGTCGATATCGCTGATCAGGTATTCCGGCGCACGGTAGTCGTGGCGGTATTTGGCTTGGGGCTGTTGTGTCATAAAAAACCTTTAGCATCTTTTGTAAAGTATCGTCCTCAGTCTATTCCTGTTGTCACCTTCACGCTACGCAGAATGTTCATCTTTTCAGTGGCAAACACGCAAATTGCTACATTTTGATAACAGGCGGCACGATTTGCCCTTCACCCGGTGACGCCCTTGTGGTGTGATCGGGGTTCAATAAATCGATAAACAAGGTATACTCCTGCGGTTTCAGCCGTTGTTTATTGTACTAAACGCTCCTTTATGAGGATGCTATTGCGCACCATGACACCATTCGCTTCCCCTGTTCTGCAGACTCTGCTGGATACAGATGCTTATAAGCTGCATATGCAGCAGGCCGTTTTCCATCATTATTATGATGTGCAAGTGGCTGCAGAATTTCGCTGCCGCGGTGACGATTTGCTCGGTATTTATGCCGAAGACATTCGTGAACAAGTCGAAGCGATGCAATCGCTCCGGCTCCAGGACGACGAGTTCCAGTGGCTGTCCGGGCTGCCTTTCTTCAAAGAAGACTACCTCGAGTGGCTTCGCGATTTTCGCTATAACCCCCAGCAGGTCACGGTCAGCAATGACAACGGCAAGCTGAACATCCGCCTTGAAGGCCCGTGGCGTGAAGTGATCATGTGGGAAGTCCCGCTGTTAGCTGTTATCAGCGAGCTGGTGCATCGCTACCGTTCACCGGAAGCCAGCGTGCAGATTGCGCTCGACCATCTCGAACACAAACTGGCTGATTTCGCACAGTTAACAGCTGGGATGGACATGTCCGGCTTCCGTCTGATGGATTTCGGCACTCGCCGTCGGTTCTCGCGCGAAGTCCAGCAGGCCATCGTTGAACGTTTGCAGCAGGAGCCATGGTTTATTGGCACCAGCAATTACGATTTAGCGCGTCGTCTGTCACTCACGCCGATGGGCACGCAGGCGCACGAATGGTTCCAGGCGCATCAGCAAATCAGCCCAGATTTGGCAACCAGCCAGCGTGTGGCGTTAGCGGCCTGGCTTGATGAATATCCGGATCAGTTGGGTATCGCGTTAACCGATTGCATCACCATGGATGCCTTCCTGCGTGATTTCGGCCCAGAGTTTGCTAAACGTTATCAGGGCCTGCGCCACGATTCCGGAGACCCGGTTGAGTGGGGTGAAAAAGCCATCGCTCATTATAAGAAGCTGGGTATCGACCCAATGAGCAAAGTGCTGGTGTTCTCCGATAACCTGGATTTGAATAAGGCTGTTGAGCTGTATCGCCACTTCTCTTCCCGAGTGAACCTGAGCTTTGGTATTGGCACACGTTTGACGTGTGATATCCCACAGGTGAAACCGCTGAATATCGTTATCAAACTGGTGGAATGTAACGGCAAGCCGGTGGCGAAACTCTCCGACAGCCCAGGCAAAACCATCTGCCATGACAAAGCCTTTGTGCGGGCTTTGCGTAAAGCTTTCGACCTGCCTCAGGTCAAAAAAGCCAGCTAAACATCAAAAGGGAGCCTTCGTGGCTCCCTTGAGAGTGATGACAAACCTCTAACGAATGAAGATTTGTCATAGGGTGCCTAATAATAAACAAGGAAAATCAATTTATTGATTTTCGGCTGCTCACCACAAAGAAGGAAAAACCACGCTTTTTCCTTCTTTGTCAGCAGTCTGAGGGAGCCTTCGTGGCTCCCTTCTTTTTATTATTTTCTCAAATCTCTCTGTATCGCTGCGAAATTTTCTTGTCAGTACAAAGATGACAGGTAACATAGGTGTCCCCTCTTTACAAAGGGGCGAAATGAAAACCTTATTCCGGACCACTAACAGAGAGATAACTATGAGCGTTGTGCCTGTAGCCGACGTACTCCAGGGCCGCGTAGCCGTTGACAGCGAAGTCACCGTGCGCGGATGGGTGCGTACCCGTCGAGATTCTAAAGCTGGCTTTTCCTTCCTCGCCGTCTATGACGGTTCCTGCTTTGATCCAGTACAGGCCGTCATCAATAATTCTCTGCCGAATTACAATCAGGAAGTCCTGCGCCTGACCACGGGCTGTTCCGTTATTGTCACAGGTAAAGTGGTGGCTTCTCAGGGTCAGGGCCAGAGCTTCGAAATTCAGGCGACGAACATTGAAGTCACCGGCTGGGTTGAAGATCCGGATACGTACCCGATGGCGGCTAAACGTCACAGCATCGAGTATCTGCGTGAAGTGGCTCACCTGCGCCCGCGCACCAACCTGATTGGTGCGGTTGCTCGCGTACGCCACACACTGGCTCAGGCGCTACATCGCTTCTTCCACGAAGAAGGCTTCTTCTGGGTTTCCACTCCGCTTATCACCGCATCTGATACCGAAGGTGCTGGTGAGATGTTCCGTGTTTCCACACTGGATCTGGAAAACCTGCCACGCAACGATCAGGGCAAAATTGATTACGACAAAGACTTCTTTGGTCGCGAATCTTTCCTGACCGTTTCTGGCCAGCTGAACGCTGAAACTTATGCCTGTGCGCTGTCTAAGGTCTATACCTTTGGCCCTACGTTCCGTGCTGAAAACTCCAACACCAGCCGCCACCTGGCGGAATTCTGGATGCTGGAGCCGGAAGTGGCCTTTGCCGATCTGGAAGATAACGCCGCGCTGGCTGAAGCCATGCTCAAATATGCTTTCAATGCCGTGCTTACAGAACGTGCGGATGACATGAAATTCTTTGCCGAGCGTGTTGATAAAGAAGCCATCACTCGCCTTGAGCAATTCGTGAAAGCCGATTTTGCCCAGGTGGATTACACCGATGCAATCACCATTCTGGAAAACTGCGGTCAGACCTTTGAGAACCCAGTATTCTGGGGCGTTGACCTCTCTTCCGAGCACGAACGCTATCTGGCCGAGAAACACTTCAAAGCCCCAGTGGTTGTGAAGAACTACCCGAAAGACATTAAGGCTTTCTATATGCGCCTTAACGATGACGGCAAGACCGTTGCGGCAATGGACGTTCTGGCCCCAGGTATTGGTGAAATCATCGGCGGTTCCCAGCGTGAAGAGCGTCTGGATGTGCTGGATGCTCGCCTGGCTGAAATGGGTCTCAATAAGGAAGACTATGGCTGGTATCGTGACCTGCGCCGCTATGGCACCGTGCCACATTCCGGTTTCGGTCTTGGTTTTGAACGCCTGATTGCTTACGTGACCGGCGTGCAAAACGTTCGTGACGTGATTCCTTTCCCACGTACTCCACGTAACGCCAGTTTCTAATTTAAGAACCACAAAAAGCCAGCAGCCTTCCTGCTGGCTTTTTTTTGCCTTTGTCAGAATTTGTTAGCGAATTTCTACAAACATAAACATCAACCCCTTCCCTTAAGCGAAATGTTACACCCCGTGTCCTGAAATACTTCCGCACAAAATCTCACCAACACATCTCTTGCACTTAAGGATTACCTGAGCACTTAGCACACAAACTGAGCACCAGCAACGCGCACGAAAAGCTAACTTTGGCGCATAAGAAAAAGAGAGATGAGAAGCATTCTTAGATAAGAAAAGGCATTATTAAAATTAATAATAAGCTTTTCATATAGATAGATAAGGAGTTGTCGATTAATTCAGCGGTGGCTCAGGAAATTTGAGATGCTTCACAAAGTTCCTGAATTTACACATTTAATTACACATTATTTCTTTTTGTAACTTATTTACGATATTTGTAGCACTTTCAGGCTAGCGAAACGTTGTCATGAATGGAAATATGCCTCCCAGACACAGAAAGACACCAAACTCTCATCAATAGTTCCGTAAATTTTTATTGACGAAACTTATTGGCGGCAGTGGCAAGTGTCCATAAAAAACCTAATGAGGGTAATAAATAATGATGAAGCGCAATATCCTGGCAGTGGTTATCCCTGCCCTGTTGGCAGCTGGTGCGGCAAACGCAGCAGAAATCTATAACAAAAATGCCAACAAATTGGACTTTTACGGTAAAGCAGTGGGTGAGCACATCTGGACCACCAACGGCGACACCAACAGCAACGACACCACCTATGCCCGTATCGGCTTCAAAGGTGAAACTCAGATCAACGACCAGATCACCGGTTACGGTCAGTGGGAATACAACCTGGATGCTTCCAATGCTGAAGGCGCTCAGGGTACCAAAACTCGTCTGGCCTTCGCGGGTCTGAAGTTTGGTGACGCGGGTTCTATCGACTACGGTCGTAACTACGGTGCCATCTACGACGTAGCGGCATACACCGATATGCTGGTTGAGTGGGGCGGCGATTCCTGGGCTGCCACCGACAACTTCATGAACGGCCGTACCACTGGCGTTCTGACCTACCGTAACAACAACTTCTTCGGTCTGGTTGATGGCCTGAGCTTCGCCCTGCAGTATCAGGGTAAAAACGAGCGTAACAGCCCAATCGACGTTGACTACAATGACAACGGCAGCGTCAATAGCGTGAACCTGGCGGGTAACGGCGCGAAAGCAAACGGCGACGGCGTAAGCTCCTCCGTTCAGTACGAATTCCTGGAAGGCTTCAGCGTTGCGGCTGGTTACGAGACTGCTGACCGTACCGACGCTCAGGTTAACCCGGCTACCTTCACGACCCCTGGTGGCGTGCTGGTTGGTACCGCAAGTGCTGGTGGCGACCGCGCTGAAGCATGGTCTATCGCGAGCAAATACGACGCGAACAACGTCTACGCTGCTGTGATGTATGCTCAGACTTACAACATGACTCGTGAGCCAGACAGCAACTTCGCGAACAAAACTCAGAACATCGAAGCCGTGGTTCAGTACCAGTTCGACTTCGGTCTGCGCCCATCCATTGGTTACGTTCAGTCCAAAGGTAAAGACCTGCTGGCTCGTACTTCAACCAAAGGGACCTTCAACGGCGGTGATGCTGACCTGGTTAAATACATTGAAGTGGGTACCTGGTACTACTTCAACAAGAACATGAACGTCTATGCAGCGTACAAATTCAACCTGCTGAACGACAACGACTACTCTAAAGCTTCTGGCAACGCGACTGACGACCAGGCTGCTGTTGGTATCGTTTACCAGTTCTAATCGCTACGCCACTTTGTTATATGCTTAAGAAACAGGGCTTCGGCCCTGTTTTTTTATGTCCGTCAGGAAAAAATCCCGACTTTAAAAAAGCCTTACCCTTTTTGTCGCAAACGGTTGGCATTTCATCCATCTACCGTTAACCTGATAACGGATTTCCCCTCAGTAACCACAATGGAACCTCGTCATGTTTGAGAACATAACCGCTGCCCCTGCCGACCCCATTCTGGGCCTGGCCGATCTGTTTCGTGCCGATGACCGCCCCGGGAAAATCAATCTCGGGATTGGTGTTTACAAAGACGAGACCGGTAAGACCCCGGTCCTGACCAGCGTAAAAAAAGCTGAGCTTTATTTGCTGGAAAATGAGACCACCAAGAACTATCTCGGCATTGATGGTATTCCTGAATTCGGTCGCTGCACCCAGGAACTGCTGTTCGGAAAAGGCAGCGCGATTGTGAGTGACAAACGTGCACGTACCGCTCAGACGCCAGGCGGCACCGGTGCTCTGCGCGTTGCAGCGGATTTTCTGGCGAAAAACACGGATGTAAAACGCATTTGGGTCAGCAACCCTAGCTGGCCGAACCACAAAGGCGTGTTCAATTCTGCAGGTCTGGAAGTGCGTGAATACACTTATTATGATTCAGCAGCGCATGCGCTTGATTTTGACGGCCTGGTAGCAAGCCTGAATGAAGCGCAAGCGGGTGATGTGGTGCTGTTCCATGGCTGCTGCCATAACCCAACCGGCATCGACCCTACGCTGGAACAGTGGCAACAGCTTGCCAAACTGTCTGTCGAAAAAGGGTGGCTGCCGCTGTTCGACTTCGCCTATCAGGGCTTTGCTCGCGGCCTGGAAGAGGATGCTGAAGGCCTGCGCGCGTTCGCAGCCGTGCATAAAGAACTGCTGGTGGCGAGCTCCTTCTCCAAAAACTTCGGTCTGTATAACGAACGTGTCGGTGCCTGCACTTTAGTCTCTGCAGACGCAGACACCGCTGACCGTGCGTTCAGCCAGATGAAGTCTGTCATTCGTGCCAACTATTCTAACCCTCCGGCTCACGGTGCTTCTGTAGTGGCGACGATCCTCAGCAACGACGCACTGCGCGCTATCTGGGAGCAAGAACTGACCGACATGCGCCAGCGTATCCAGCGCATGCGTCTGCTGCTTGTGAACACTCTGGCAGAGAAAGGCGCGGATCGCGATTTCAGCTTTATCACCAAACAGAACGGCATGTTCTCCTTCAGCGGCCTGACTAAAGAACAGGTCCTCCGTCTGCGTGAAGAGTTCGGCGTTTACGCCGTCGCTTCCGGGCGTATTAACGTTGCGGGCATGACGCCGGACAACATGGCGCCGCTGTGCGAAGCGATTGTGGCCGTGCTGTAAGCCAGCCGTAAAGAAAAAGGCCGCTATTTGCTAGCGGCCTTTTTACTGTGTTCTTGTTTACCAGACAGGCATTTCATCCTGCAGGAAAGGATTATGCAGCCGCTCATAACCGAGCGTCGACATTGGGCCATGGCCTGGAATAAAACTCACTTCGTCCCCTAACGGCAACAATTTGCGCTTAATCGAATCGATAAGCTGCCCATGGTCACCGCGCGGGAAATCACTGCGCCCTACACCGCCTTTGAAAATCACATCACCGGAAATCAACAGCTCTGAGGCTTTGTCGAAAAACACGACATGACCTGGCGTATGCCCCGGACAGTGTAAGACCTGCAGGCTGATAGTGCCCACGCTTACGCTATCACCTTCCGCTAACCAGCGGTCTGGCGTCAAAGGCTGACAATCTTCGAGGCCGAACATCCGGCTTTGTGCCGGCAGCCCCGTGAGCCAGAACTCATCTTCTTTTTCCGGGCCGATAACCGGCACACCATAGTGCGCGGCCAGTTCTGCGGCGGCCCCCACGTGATCGAGATGACCGTGAGTTAACAGGATTTGCATCAGCGTGACACCTGCTGCGGCGACTTCCTGTTTGATACGCTCAGCGTCACCGCCCGGATCCACTAGCGCAGCGAGCCTGGTCTGCTCACACCAGATGAGCGAACAATTCTGGGCGAAAGCCGTAACCGGAATAATACGATAGTTCATGTTGCTCCTGTTTCGTTACCAGGTCCTCACCGGACCGGTATCAATATGCACAAAGTTGCTACGTGGGTAATATCCTACACCACCTGCGCGCATAGATAACGCGGCTTTGCGAATATTGCTTAACGAAACACCTTCAATATGAAAATCCATCGCCTGGCCTTTGGTGTGGTAGCTGTGCTTCGCGACACCGCGGCTGCGCGCGCGCAATTCATCATTGGTATCTAACGAGCGATAACCAGAGATCAGCTGCACAGGCTTGTTGGTCCCCAACAGTCCCTGAAGGCGGTAAAGCTGGTCAAACAATCCAGGGTCGATGGACTTTATTTTATTCGCGCGGAAATCACGGAAGAAATGGTTAAGTCTTGCTAATTCATCCTGAATATAGCCTCTGCCATCGAAAAACTCCGCTTTGAGCGACTCACCGGTGTGCAGGTTATTGAGCGTCAAAATACGCGGACGAGGTGTCGAGAGGGTGGCAAATGCTGGCGTCGGAAGGATGGCCGCTACGCCGAGCGCAACACCACCCAACGCCAGCAATTTGCGGCGATTAGCGTCAAATTTGTCCATGGTAATCAGGTCTACAAGTAAATGGTCGTTATTTATGCACTTCTGGCGCACGGAGGGCACCTTAACCGCCAAAAGCGCTGACGTCAAGACACCCTAACCCCAGTAAATACGGGCGCTACAGCAATATGAGCCCAAATTAACTACTACATACGACACCTGAATTATCTGAACCTCTTCATTTACCTGATTAATTGTTCCGCTTTTGGCAGAATTTGTGCGCCAGATCGCGCTGTGAGATCATAATTGTAAATATCTGTACGATACTGCGGGCGTCCATCCGCGCCCACAAAGGCCGTCAGATAATAGAGATTCACCGGAATATTTTGCCGAATATTGACATAACGCGTATCGCCTTGCTTCAGGGCGTCAGAAATCCGTGAGTCATTCCAGCCAGCGTCTTGCAACAACATATTCGCCAGTTCAGACGCTTTGTTGACGCGCACACATCCTGAGCTCAGCGCACGGGTGTCTTTCTGGAACAGGTTATGGTTCGGCGTATCGTGCAAGTAGATAGCGTCCGAACTTGGCATGTTGAATTTATAGCGCCCCAGTGAGTTATGCGCACCAGGTGCCTGCTGGAAGCGGAATGGCAGGTTCGACGCCGTGATCGTGGACCAGTCGACGTGATAAGGGTTGATCGTCTCTTTGCTGTTCCAGCCACGAATGACGATATAGCCATGCTGTTCCAGGTAACCCGGATCGTTCTGAACCTTTGGCAGGATATCTTTGCGCGCAAGCGTAGGCGGCACATTCCATGGCGGGTTCACCACCACGTTATTCAGCGCACTGCTCATCATCGGTGTTTTACGATCGGGACGCCCGACGATAACCCGAGAGGCCAGCACCTGATTACCATCCAGGTAATACACCAGAGAATAGGCAGGAATGTTAACCATGATCCCGGTGGAGAGTTTGCCCGGCAACAAGCGCAAGCGCTGGATATTCAGTGCCAGTACGCCCGCACGCTGGGCTGGGCTGACATTGAGCCAGTCTCTTGTCGATTGTCCGATAACACCGTCAGCACCAAGACCTTGCCAGGTCTGGAAGCGCTTCACGGCATCGACCAATTGACGGTCATACACAGCAGGAGCAGTACTGCTGCCCTTTTTCTTAGCGACGACGGCGGAAGGGCTAACTACTGGTGAGTCACCGGGCAAAGCAATATCGGGAGCACCGTCCATCATGCCAGTACGCTGCAAAATTTCACGCAAAGCCGGAACATCTTTGCTCCACTGCCCCGGGCTCAGTTTAACGGTGCTGGTCAGTTGTGGCCAGGGACGTGAGTCCGTCAGCTGCGCGAGCAGCGCCTGATGCATCGCGACATATTGCGGATGCTGGGGCACTAGCCCGGCGATAAACTGCGCGGCAGCGCCTTTATCCAGTGCCAGTTGCCACTGGTTAATCACGGAAAGCGGAGGCGTTGCCAGCGTGTAGGGGTTATCGCTGTAGAGCCAGCGGTTGCCCTGCACAGGAATACTGCTGACAAACTGCAGGTACCCCATCATCGCGTCAGAGAGCACAACATCGCGAGCTAAACCGCTGACCGCCGGGTCAGTCAGTAACTCAACCCAACGAGTGAACTGGGGCTGAAAACCGGCAATAGCAACTTCTGCCAGCTGCTGCTGAAAGGCCTGAACGGCGTCACGATTTTCCCACATCGGTTTCATCTCTCTGGCGGCATACAACGCGGCCAGCTGATTGAGATAAACCGGGGATGCATTGCCAGGAAGAAGGGATTGAATGTCGGCCCGGCTTTTTGCCGCCGCGCCTTCGGGTAAGGGTTGCAACCCCACCATCATTGACACTACAGGTGACAATCCATCAACCTGCGTCAGAACCTGTGAGGCATCCCCCAGCGTCGCTGAGCCGTCTGTTGGCACAAGCTCAGGCTCATCCGCCTGAACGCTAAACAGTGGAGCAAATGCCAGCATCAGGCTCAAACTCAGCGCTGACAGCCGACGACCATATACATTATCCAGTGACATCCCTTGCCCCCTGTTTGTTTATACTGCTCGCACCCGCCGGGGCTTACTCTCAGTATATAAAGACAAAAAAACTTTTGCCTGACCAAATGTAAAGAAGGTTAAAGATAACACACCCCTTGCAGGCAAAACAGGATAACAAAAAGGGCACCCTTTTTGAGGTGCCCTTTTTAGAAAAGCCGTTTTGGTCAGGAAGCGTCTTCTGTTCCAGCCAGTGTTTCCGGGAGCTGAGCGGCAAATCCACGCAATCCAACCACATGAACGTGTTCAGTATTCTGGAACACTTTACGCACCAACTTATACGTCGTGCCTTTTTCCGGACTGATGTTTTCCGGGGCCGCAATGATGAGCTGCATTTCCAGACGATCGCAAAGCTCAAACAGCGTGGCGATAGAACGGGCGTCAAGACGCGCCGCTTCATCCAGGAACAGCAGTCGGCAAGGCGAAATGTCTTTACCGCGCAGGCGACGAGACTCGTCTTCCCAGCTCTGGACAACCATAACCAGAATGGACATCCCCGTACCGATAGCTTCACCGGTAGAGAGCGCGCCAGATTCTGCACGCAGCCAACCATCCGAACCACGGTTAACCTCAACTTCCATTTCCAGGTAGTTACGGTAGTCCAGCAGTTCTTCACCGATGGTTTGCGGTGTGCGCTGGCCCATGTCAATCTGCGGATTCAGGCGCTGATACAGTTTCGCCAGCGCTTCTGAGAAGGTCAGACGGTTGCTGTTAAACAGGTCCTGATGCTGTTCGTGTTGTTCCGAAAGCACCGACAATAGCGTCGTGTGCGCTTCACGAATATTCACGTTCAGACGAACGCTGTTAACCTGGCCGAACGACACGCTCTGCAAGCCCTGGTTGAGCATGCGAATACGGTTCTGTTCGCGCTGAATGGTCTTACGGATGATGTTCGCTACGCTGCGGGAGCTGATGGCCAGTTTTTGCTCACGGGCGGTCAATTCTTCGGTCAGACGGCTCAGCTCGATTTCCATCTGCTCGATGGCCTCAACCGGATCGTCGGTACGAATAATATCCTGACGGATACGTTCACGCAGATGCTGATAAACGGCCACGAAGAACTGAATTTTACGTTCCGGGCGCTTAGGATCTTCGGACATACGCAGGACGTCACGCAGGTGCTCATTATCCGCCACCGCCAGACGCAACGCACCCAATGCCTTATCCGACATCGAACGCAAATCATCGGCCGAGAGATAAGCCAGTTCACGACGGTGCAGACGACGTTCGACGTTGTTGTCTTTCACCAGGCGCATCACGGCACACCAGCCTGCTTTCGCGCTGACGACCTGCTCGCGCATTTCCAGATAATCACGTTCCAGTTTGCGCAGCTTACGGGTGAGGTTATCCATCTCCGCTTCGCAGAAGGTCAGCGCTTTTTCCAGCTGATTGCGACGATTACGGTTAGTGGAAAGCTGGGTATGCAATTCATCGCGGCGTGAACGCGCACGCTCTTCCGCCCCGCTGTCCGCACGAACGCCGATATCCTGCAGTTCACGGTGCAAATCCGTCAGCAGTTCTTTCTTGGTGTCGAAGGAACTCTTCAGCGACGCCATCACCTGACTGTACTGGCTCAGTTGGGCAGCATGGTTACGCAGTGCTTCACGAGCGCGAGTACGTTCTGTTTCTGCCTGCTCCAGACGCTGGCGCAGTTTTTCGTTCAGATCGGTATTGCCGTTCAGCATGTCCGCGGAATCGGTGTAACCGAAGTGAGCACGGCGCTGAACCACTTCCGTCAGAGCAAAGGCCTGCTGGCGGGCATCGCGCTGAACCTGCTGCGAGTAAGCATAATCTTCTTTAAGCTGTTCGAACTGCTCCGGGTCGCTTTGCAGCACGGAGACAATCGGCTCCAGTTTTGCCAGCTGATTGCCATGCTGCTGAACAAAGCGCGCGGCTTCCTGCGCTTCATCCAGACGTTCCCGGATCTCATCGACGCGATCGGCCAGCGTCTCGTCGGCCAACAGATTCAGACGCGGCAGCAGTCGGTTCAACTGAGCTACGCCCTCTTTCGCTTGTTCAAACTGGGTGCGGCTCTGCTGATTATCATTTTCATGATTGCTCAGCGCACGCTCCAGTTCTGTGCGACGGGTATTGAGTTTGCGAATTTCAGCTTCTGGGTCGGATTCAAACGCCACGGCCAGATGGCTGCCGATAAAGCGGCTGAAAGCCTGGTGCAGACGCTGCGTTTTCTGCACATCGAATGACAGGGTGGCGAAGCGCTCAGACAGCGTTTCACGCTCGGCATGCAGCGTTTCAATGCGGTTTTCACGCGCCGCGCGGCCAAACAGCGGCACAGACGGGAAGCGAGAATAACGCCACTGGCGATCGGCGACTTTGACCACCACCGCTTTTTCCAGCTCATCGACGGTAAATACGCTGTCATCGAAAGACTGCGGATCCCCTTCAATCAGATAGAGATCTTCCGGGCTATCTTCCAGCCCTTCGAGCTGTTCGGCGATCTGCGAAAGATCCGGTACCACGATCGCATGACGCGACGGGCCATAAAGCGCGGAGAAGTAAGGCGCATCTTCCAGGCTGACGTCATCGTAGATCTCGGACAGCAGCACGCCGCCGAAACGTTCTGCCAGCGCATTCAGGCGCTGATCTTCAGAACCGCCTGGTTGGCTGAGACGCTCAATTTCTTCGTCCACGATCCGCTTGCGGGTACCCACTTCGTCTCGTTCAACGATGGCTTCACGCTCACGCTCCAGCAATTGCTGCAAATATTCGGTGACGTCCTGGCTGGATTCAAACTGTTCGCCGCTCTGCTCACACAGCTGAGTCAGGCTGCTTTGAGCCGCCAGCCACACAGGCGCACGCTGCAGCAAAGCCTGATTTCGCCCTTGCAGTTGTTCCAGCTCCTGGCGCAGCTGCATGCGATGTTCACTTGCGGATGACACCGAATCGGACAGCGCGGCAATGCGCTCTTCCAGCTCCTGATGTAAATCTTCCAGCTCGTCGATATCGTAATGCTTGCCCTGACGCTTGCAGAATTCCGCCAGCAGGCGTTCGCCGTCCTGCTGTTCGCGCAGGCGTTGCTCGAGTTCGTTCAGACGCCCGCGCAGCGATTGTGCTTGCTCAGCCTGATGACGATGATTGACGCCTTCTCGCAATAAGTCGCGGGCAACATCCCACGCTTCACTACGGGCAACAGGGCCGTTGATCGCAGTCACCAACTGATACGCCTGCTCAAACTGGCTATGAGCCGTTTGCGCCACGCTCATTTTCTGTTCCAGCGACAGCAGCTTTTCAGTGGCTTCCTGCTCTTTCACCTGGAATGTTTCCAGCCACTCGTCTGCGCTTTCTGGCGTCAGATCGGGCAGATGGCAAAGCTCTTTGGCGCGCTGCAGCGCCTGTAACGCCTGGCTGTACTGAATGGCGCGCGTTTGCTGTACGTCGAGCGCCTGCTGATAATCTGCCAGCTGATTTTTCAGCTCATCGACTTCCAGCTCGGCCGCTTCAGCACGGGCTTCGTTCTCTTCCTGCTGCTCAGCGGCTTCCGCTACGACTTCGTTTTGTTCTTCCAGACGGATTTGCAGCTCATCGAGATCCGCTTCATAGCGCTCGATTTTCTCCTGCTGACGCAGCGCGGTTTGCACCAGATTCAGGTGGTCGCTCGCGGCCTGATAATCGGCCTCAAGATCGCCTTCCGCTCCACTGTGTTCCTGCAGTTCACGTGCCATATCGACATGCTTAAACTGCTCTGCAGCCAGCTGCTGGCGAGAAGTGTACAGCTCACGACGGAACTCGAGCGCCTTGTCCAGATGCACACGACGTTCGTTGGAGTGCCGCATATAGTCAGCGGCCACGTAATCCGTCGCTTCGGAGATCAGATGCTTGAATAAGTCACGGTCAGATTGCGTGACGCGAATTGCTTCCAGCGTCATGCGGTTTTCGCGCAGCGCCGCTTCCATATCCTGGAACGCCTTACGCACCCCGCTGTTTTCTGGCAGCAGGTAGTCGCGCAGCGAGCGGGTAATCGCGCTGGAAATCCCGCCGTACAGCGAGGCTTCAATCAGACGGTAGTACTTGCTACGATCAGACGCAGAACGCAGACGACGTGCCACGACACCCAAATCAAACATCAGAGAGTGGTAGTCGGTGATGGAGTTAAACTGCTTGAACTGCACGCCTTCCATCTCATCGAGCTTCTCTTTCAGCTCCTGCAGGCTCAGCACGCGAGCCTGACGATCGTTCAGCGTTTCTGTCACCAGCTGCGTAGGCTGCACTGACATCGGCAAGCCCTGAATCGCAAACGGTTTGATATCAACTTTACGGTCACGGCCTGCGACCTGCTGCAGACGAACACCCACCAACACACGCTGATGACGGGAGTTGACCACGTCGAGCATCGAGTAACAGACACCCGCTTTCAGCTTACCGTGCAGGCCTTTATCACGTGAACCACTGGTGGCACCTGCTTCCGTGGTGTTACGGAAGTGCAGCAGCGTCAAATCGGGGATCAGCGCCGTGACGAAGGCCGCCATGGTGGTGGATTTACCCGCCCCGTTACCGCCCGACAGGGTGGTGACCAGTTCATCCAGATCAAACGTTCGGGCAAAGAAGCCGTTCCAGTTAACCAGGGTTAGTGAACGAAACTTACCGCGTTCAAGCATTACTCTTCCTCCCCGCTATCCATATCCGGCTGAGCGTCTTCATTCTCGTCATTGAGTTGCAGATGATTTTCAATCGCCATCGCTTCACCGTCGCGGATCATACGCAGTTGAGCTTCGCGAGCGTCGTCGCCAGAACGGACGTCCGCACCAAAGCGAAACACCGATTCCGTGATGCGGAATTTGCTGCTGTCATGGCCCATAAACCACACCATGCCCAGGCGGCGCAGACGGTTCAGTGACGATCGCACTTTTTCCTGCAGCTTTTGTCTGTCGAGATCGGACCCGGTGGAGCGGTTATTGACCAGCTTCAGCAGTTTGCTTTCATCCGCCAGGCTTAACAGTTCGTCATACAGTTCCTGTTGGGTAAAGATCCCTCCATTCGCCAGACGTTCCGGGCTGAGATACAGATAACAGAGAATTTTACCGACCATCATGTCCAGCTCGGAAAGCACCGAGCGCGGAATAAGTGTGGTGGAACGCGGGCGCAAATAGAAGAAACCTTCCGGCGCACGAATCAGCTCGACGTTATAGCGGGTATAAAACTCTTCCAGGTATTCCTGAAAATCCATCAAAAAGGCGTGGTTATCCAGCTCGTCCAGACCAATGTGGCGGCCAGAACGCAATGCGCTGTCCAGCGCTGGAAATAAGGGGTTGGCCAGGGCCTGCGCCAGTTTAACTGGCATCACGTGTTCAATATTTGTCGATGACATGTGCCTGTACCTTGGCTCCGTAATCATTAATCGGCTGCCACTTCGGCGGCAGTCCGGTGAAATCTGCTTGTGCAACGCCCAGACGGACAGCCTGGTCCACCACGATACGCGCCACATCAAAGTGACGAGCACGAGGGTACTGCGCCAGATATTCGCGCGCCACCAGGCCTAAATCCAACGGCAGTCCTTTATCCTTATAGATGACGAGCTGAGCTTCAATCAGCGCCGCCAGCTGCTCGCGGATTTCATTAAACTCTTCGTACTCCAGATCCGGTGGCAGTTCCCCGGTCACTTCGGCTTCACTCAGCGCCATCTCTTCGTCACGCATATCGAACAGACGATCGGCATTAGCGTAAGTCAGTGCCCACGGCGCATCGAAATAGTTCTGCACGGATACGCGAAGACGTTGGGCAAACACGCGGTTTTTATCCATGTCGATCGCGGTACGAATGAATTTATGCACGTGGCGATCGTAACCGATCCACAGGTCGATGGCCTGCTGTCCCCAACTGACAATACGATCCAGCTTGCTTTGCAGGTCGAACACCAGACGATCGACAAAATGCAGATCGTCATGGGTCATTGTCGAATCCTGAATACGCATCAGGTTTGCTTGTAACTTGTCGCCCGCCGCTTCCAGCGTATCCTGCAGTTCGCGCAGCGTACCGGAGGTTTCAGACAGCAGCATTTCACAGCTTGAGATAGCCGCACGCCAGTCTTTATTCAGCAACTGGGCGATGTCATCTTTCACCGTTTGCTGCTGCTCGTCCATCAGACGCTGGGTTAAATCGATGCTGTCAAAAATCTCGGCAACCGAGTACTTGAGCGGCGCATAAACATTGCGATGCCAGTGAAACTCATCACCGCCCTCTTCTGCCGCATCGGCCGCGCGCTTCAGTTCGCCGCCAACAATAGAGAGCTGCATAGACAGACGGAGCGTCGAAAATTCACGCTGACGAATGTAATAATCCGTTATCCCGATGCCAAGCGGCGTCAGGCGATAGATAGCATTCCCTTCCGTGATTTCGCTGATAAAACGGTTCAGCAGACGTTGATGCACCATGTCGTTAATCGCGTTGTTCGCACGAACGCTGATGGTTTCGCTGGTTTGCTCAAACGCATCACTGACGTGGCGGAAAGCGTCAATCAGCTCACCTTCGGTAAGCTCGCCTTCAAGCCGTTCGCCGTTCAGCGTCGCCACGGCCATCAGGAACGACAGTCTGTCGACCGGCAACGAGATCGAAAAATCATTTTTTCTGGCCCAGGCAACCAGTTCGGGGACTGTCTGGGAAAAATCACTCATCGTTAGTCCTTGTATCTACCTGCGGTTTTCGCGCGGTGACATGAATATAGCGACCCAGGCTCACCCAGGGTTCCTCACGGCAATAGCGAGTTTCTAATGCCAGCAGCTGCTCGTAGCGCTCATGCTGCTTGTGTTTTTCACGCAGATAATCATGAAAGACCCGCACACCGGTTTTGCCGGTTATCTGCCAGCCCGCCTCTTCCAGCCAGGCGTAAACCTGCTGCGGATCGCGTGGGTAGTCTGGCGAAAGCTTACGCTTACGGGTTTTCGGCATGCCCAATGCGACATAGTCGAAGTTGGTCACCACCATGTTGTGCATCAGCAGACCGTTAGCATTGTAGAACATTAACGACAACGCGCCGTCTGCCCGCAGCACCGACCACAGCGCCTGCAACACCGTCTGCGGATCGCCGACCCATTCAAGCACTGCATGGCACAATATCAGATCAACCGGGCTTTCCAAATGCTGCGCAATGTCCTGCACCGGGCATTGTACAAAATGCATGTTGTGGCTCACACCTTTCTCATCGGCGGCCTGTTTTGCCAGGGCTATCATCTCCGCTGACAGATCGCATAGGGTAACATGATGCCCGCGCTCTGCCATCCGAATTGCCATTTGCCCGGCCCCGCCGCCGCCGTCCAGAATGCGCAGCGGTTTATCGCCGAAGGTGGTCAGCAGACGGTCTAAATCCTGCCACAGAATGGCCTGACGCAGTTGGCCCTTGGTGGTGCCATAGATATTGCGCGAAAAGCGTTCCGCGATACCATCGAAATTGCGATCCTGCACGAGGAGCTCCGGCTGCCCACACTAAACCGCTATTTTGTCATACCCACAGCGAGAGGGAAGCTATCTGGTGTAATATCCCTGCAGATCTCCTGTCAGATGGTTAAAAAAGGAACCAACAAGGATGCTTTTTACGCTAAAGAAGTCTATTGGCGGCATGATTTTACCCCTGCCATTGCTACTACTCTTAATGGCATTGGGCCTGGGATTGCTCTGGTTCAGTCGATTCCAGCGCAGCGGCAAGATTTGTCTTACCGTTGGTTGGCTGGCACTACTGTTACTCAGCCTGCAGCCCGTTGCCGATGGTTTGTTAAAACCGATCGAAGATAAATACCCGACCTGGCGAGGAACCGAGCGAGTGCAGTACGTCGTGGTGCTGGGCGGGGGCTATACCTGGAACGATGAATGGGCACCAAGTTCAAACCTCATCAATAATAGCTTACCGAGACTGGCAGAGGGCATTCGCCTCTGGCAGGCCAACCCGGGATCAAAAATGATTTTCACCGGTGCCGCCGCTAAAACAAACCCAGTCAGTACGGGCGAAGCCGGTGCGCGCGTAGCGGAAAGCCTGGGCGTTCCTCGTAGCGACATCATCGTTCTGGATAAGCCAAAAGATACCGAAGAGGAAGCTTCAGCCGTTAAAGCGACCATTGGCGATGCGCCGTTCCTGCTTGTCACTTCGGCTTCTCACCTGCCGCGGGCGATGATCTTCTTCCAGCACGTCGGCCTGCAGCCTTTCCCAGCGCCTGCAAACCAATTGGCGATCACCTCTCCCTTACAGCCCTGGGAAAAAATAATACCTTCGCCCGTTTGGCTAATGCACAGCGACCGAGTGGGTTATGAAACGCTGGGCCGCCTCTGGCAGTGGTTAAAAGGCCGTTCAGGCGAGCCAGGGAAGCAGTGATTTCGCAGCCAAATCAAAGTTGCTGCGGTTAAAGCGCCCGGTGTTAACAAGCTGGGCGACTTCATCCCATAAAAGATAGAGCCAGCGCCGCCATAGAAAAGCTTCAGCAACGGGCGCACGCTGGAGATAGTGCCACATCAACCCTTCGGACAGCGCCCCATCAGCCAGGCGAAAGAGTTCATACTCGCGCGGAGCCCAGAGCATCACGCCTGGACCAACCATCGCCAGCAGCTGATCGCTGCGGGAATCTTTGAGCATACTACGAAGGGTGAAATTGCCATGGATAAGCACGCAGTTGTCGTTAAAGCCTTCAAACAGCGCGGGCAGGCATTCGCGGGTGCGGAAGAGAATGCGTTTGTCCTGCATTGTCAGCCCGGTGTTGTCATATACATTGAGCGTTCCCCACAGCACTTCGATTCGCTGGCGGTACCAGAGCGGCCACAGATTCTCCTGAGTGCTGTCAACAAAACCCACGCAGCCGCCGCTGTCCTGCCGATGCCAGGCTAATAGCGCCTCGACTATCTGATCTTTCAGCTGTTCCCAGCGCTCCGGCGTTCTGGCAGGCGCTTCAACGGGCACACCGCGTAAGCGTTCGATAAGCAACACATCTGGGCCAGGATGCTCTTCATGCGTCATCACGCCATAAACCACAGGCATCCGTACTGTGCCGCTACGCGCCAGCATTGAAATCTTCCACGCCAGTTGCTGTGCCAAACCAGGTGTGGTGAAACTTCTTGCCAGCAACGGCATCGGATGACCCTGAGCATCGTACAGTGACCACAGTGAAGAGTCCGTTTTCTCACTCACGCACTCCACCCGACTCAGTTTTTCACCCAGCAGGTGGCTCAGTTCAGCTCGCAGTTGTTCCATATCCGGTTACCCCTGTGAAGACTACTGTTTTTATAATGAGCGTCGCAGGCGGAGATGTCACCGGGCAAGATCAAAAGCGAGGCAAAAAATCGAGGAGAAACGAGGCGGTAAGACGACCCCTCCGAGCGGAGGAGTCGGAGAAATCAACGCAGTTCGGCGCGTACGCGAGCCAGGTCTTCAGGCGTATCAACCCCAGTGCCTGGCACTTCTTTCGCCACGGCAACGTGAATTTTTTCGCCGTACCACAGCACGCGCAGCTGTTCGAGCATTTCGATTTGCTCCAGCGGACTTGGTGCCCAGTTGACGTAACGGCGAATGAAACCGGCGCGATAGCCATAGATACCGATGTGACGCAGCAAAGTGTCACCGATGGTGTCACGGCTTTGGGCGAAACGGTCACGATCCCAGGGGATTGTCGCGCGCGAGAAATAGAGTGCATACCCTTGGGCATCCATCACCACTTTCACCGCATTGGGGTTGAAAGCTTCTTCCGCATCGTGAATCGGCACCGCCAGCGTAGCCATACCCGACTGGCTTGCGGCCAGGTTATTTGCCACCTGACGGATGATCACCGACGGGATCATCGGCTCATCACCCTGAACGTTCACAATCAGCGTGTCATCACTGAAGCCACACTTTTCCACCACTTCGGCCAGACGCTCAGTGCCCGACTGATGATCGGCCCGGGTCATGCAAACTTCACCACCCGCGGCCTCAACGGCACGAGCAACCTCATCGTGATCGGTGGCGATAATAATGCGGTCAGCGCCGGATTCACGCGCTCTTTCCAGCACATGAACAATCATCGGTTTGCCGTTGATGTCCTGCAACGGTTTGCCCGGCAGACGAGTTGAGGCGTAGCGCGCCGGAATAATGACAACAAAACTCATGGATGGCTCTCTTCTGTGCTCAATGGACGGGCTTCATTTTCCAGCAGGACAGGAATGCCGTCGCGCAGGGGGAAGGCCAGGCTGTCGAGTTTACAGATAAGCTCTTGCTTATCCTGACTGTAATAGAGCTTCCCGTTGCAAACCGGACAAGCGATGATTTCAAGTAAGCGGTGATCCATAATTCCTCCAGATGGACCGAAAACGTATCCGGTCAAGCATATCACAGAGCCTGTTCAGGCAATCTCAATTTCCCAGCCGACTGGGGTTTGGGCGAAAAGTTCTGCGGGACGATGCTGTATCTCTACCCGTTTTGCGCCCTGCCAGCTTGCAAAGTCTGTTATGGCCTGGCGTAAGCCTTTTTCCAGCGTGGCACTGACACGCACACCGTCCTGTAAGTACAAAGCAAAAATTTCCAGCACACCCGTTTTACGGTGCATTTTACTGTCCATGCGGCCAACCAGCTTGCCCTGATGCAGGAGGGGCAAAACGAAATAACCGTACTGCCGTTTTGGCGCGGGCGTGTAGCATTCAAGACGGTAACTGAAATCAAAAAGTTGCTCTGCACGTTTTCGATCCCAGACTACGGGATCAAACGGAGATAACACCGCGCTGTGCGTCGCGCGGAGTTTGCCGCTGAGGGCATCTTCTGCCAGAGGCAACAAATCGGTATGCAGCCACAGAGCGCCAAGGCTCTCCACTTCAACGGGAACCACAAGCCCTTCTTCTTGCCAGCGTGCAAGTAATGCGGGAAGCGAAGGCTGGCGCAGGCGATAATAATCAGCCAGCCATTGCGGACGGAATATCCCCAGGCTGCGGGCGCTGTTCTGTAACATCACCTCTTCAGCCTCTTCCTGCATTAGCAGATCGCGTTCATCATCCCAAAGCGGCATCACCCGACTGGTTAAATCGTAAATACGCTGAAAGTTATGGCGGCCAATGACCATCACTTTTCCGGCGGTAAACAACCCTTCCAGATGGCGTTTATGCGGCTTCCACTCCCACCAGCCGCTCGCCCCTTTACGCGGATGCTCAAAATCTGCGGAACGTACGGGGCCATTCTGTTGGATGTGCGCAATCAGCCCTTCTATTTCCGCCGCGTGCTCTTCCATCCACTCTGTTTTGTATTTCCAGCCCATATTCTGCGGCGCAAGCATGCGATGGCGCACCAACGAAAAATCGCTTCGCGGTAAAAAGCAGGCTTCATGGGCCCAGTATTCCATGAGATCGCCTCGGCTTAACGCCTCATCCAGCCATTGGGATGGATAACTGCCAAGACGGCTAAACAGGACCAGATAAGGGCTTCGCGCCACGACATTGATAGTATCGATTTGCAGCAGTGACATTTGCCGGACGGTCGATAGAACATCGTTCGCTTGGGCGCGGCAACGAGGCTTTTTGAGCAGCCCCTGAGCGGCAAGATGGAGACAACGAGCAGCCGATAGCGAAAGTTTCCGTTCTGACATTCAGGTTCTCCGTCAGCCTGCTCTACGCCGCTCGTGTAGCCTAGCGCCGCGTCAGACTTATCAATTGTTGGATAAGCTGTGACGCTCTTTGGTCGTCAAACACAGCATCAACCGGCAGATACCACCAGTTATCCCGTGCAAAACTGCGGCATTTCACGGCGTCTTTTTCTGTCATCACCAGCGAGTGATTTTCGTCTGCCAGCGCCTCGACGCTTGCGGCGGTGAGTGCCTGATGATCGGCAAGTGCAACAGTCTTCAGCGGATGTGCACCACACTGTTCAAGTGTGGCAAAAAAGCGTGGAGGATGGCCGATACCCGCCATGGCAACGATGCCTGCCAAGGAAGCGACATCACGTTTCTCGCCGGTCAGCAGATTAACGGCCAGACCCGGCTGAAGCTGCATGGGGATTTCGCTTTCACGCGGCACGCCACCATTTACAATGACGGCATCCACACTTTTCAGACGAGAAGCGCGTTCACGCATCGGGCCCGCAGGAAGCCACCAGCCATTGCCAAAACGACGGACACCGTCAATGACAACGATTTCGACATCACGCGCCAGGCGATAATGCTGAAGGCCATCATCGGTGATAACAATTTCAGGGGAATGCGTAGCCAGCAGCGCTTTGACTGCGTCACTACGTTCAGGGGAAACCGCAACAGGCGCACCTGTGCGTTGGTAGATCAAAACAGGTTCATCACCCGCTTGTGCTGTGGTGGTTTCACTGGTCAGAATCAACGGATAGTGTTCCGCCTTGCCGCCGTAACCACGAGAAACTACGCCGACCTTGATCCCTTGCTTTTGGAGTTGCTCCACCAGCCAGATAGCGACCGGTGTTTTACCATTACCGCCAACGGTGAGATTCCCGACAACAACAACCGGAACCGGCGACCGCCAGGCTTTTTTAATGCCCAGGCGGTAGCTCAGTCTGATACCACCGCTCACCAGGCCATACAGCCAGGACAGCGGTAACAGCAGAAGCCAGAGCGGGGATTCCCCCGACCAGATACGTGCGATCATTGCCCAAATTGCATCTTGTGCAGCTGAGCGTAAACGCCGCGATGTTCCAGCAGATCTTCATGGCTGCCGCGCTCAACAATGCGCCCATCTTCCACCACCACGATTTCGTCGGCTTTTTCGATGGTAGACAGACGGTGCGCGATCACCAGTGAAGTACGGTTTTTCTGCAGCTCATCGAGCGCCGCCTGAATGGCACGTTCGGATTCGGTATCCAGTGCAGAGGTAGCTTCATCAAGGATCAGGATCGGGCTGTCACGCAGCAAGGCTCGTGCAATCGCAATACGCTGACGCTGACCGCCGGACAACAGCACGCCGTTTTCGCCGATAATCGTATCCAGCCCCTGATCCATTTTATTGATGAAGTCCATTGCGTACGCCATTTTGGCCGCTCTTTCGATATCTTCACGGCTGTAAAGATCCGTACGAGCATAGGCAATGTTATTCGCCACGGTGTCGTTAAACAGATGCACGTTTTGCGAAACCAGAGCAACCTGATCACGTAATGAGGCCAGGGTATATTCGCGAATATCGTGACCATCAAGCAGAATGCCGCCGGAATCAACGTCATAGAAACGAGTAATCAGGCTCGCCATGGTTGACTTACCTGACCCTGAACGCCCTACCAGCGCAACGGTTTTGCCTTCTGGGATGTTCAGGTTGATGTCGCGCAGCGCAGGAACTTCACGGCCTGGGTAGGTAAACGTGACGTTGTTGAATTCAACGTTACCCTTTGCACGTTCAACAACACGGGTCCCTTCGTCTTTTTCTTGTTCGCTATCAAGAATGGCAAACAGCGTCTGACAAGCAGCCATCCCGCGCTGGAACTGCGCGTTGACGTTGGTCAGAGATTTCAGCGGACGCATCAGGGCAATCATGGAAGAGAACACGACGGTAATGGTACCGGCAGTCAGGGTATCCATGACGCTTGGGAAGCTGGCAGCATAAAGGACGAATGCCAGCGCCAGTGAAGCAATAAGCTGAATGATCGGGTCAGAGATGGACGACGCGGACACCATTTTCATGCCCTGCAGACGCATCTTGTTGCTGACCTTGTCAAAGCGCCTGGTTTCGACGGCCTGACCGCCAAACATCAGCACTTCTTTGTGGCCTTTCAACATCTGCTCAGCGCTGGTGGTCACCTGCCCCATCGTGTTTTGCATGTTCTTACTGATATTACGGAAGCGTTTGGACACCATACGAATGGCAAAAGAGACTATCGGCGCAAGCACAATCAGGATTAGCGACAGCTGCCAGCTGTACCAGAACATCATGATAAACAGGCCGATGATGGAGGCGCTTTCACGCACCACAGTAATCAGCGCACTGGAAGAGGAAGAAGCTACCTGCTCGGAATCGTAAGTGATGCGGGACAGCAGCGTGCCGGTGGACTGTTTGTCAAAGAAGGCGACCGGCATGCCCATCATGTGACCAAACAGGCGGCGGCGCATGGTCATCACCACTTTGCCTGACACCCAGGAAATGCAATAGCTCGAAATATAGCTGGTGATACCACGCAGGATCATCAGGCCAATCACGACCAGCGGCATCCACAGCAGCACAGAGCGATCCGTTTTACCAAAACCATCATCCAGTAATGGTTTGAGAAGCGACAGCATAAAAGTATCGCTGGCGGCGTTAAGGACTAACGCAACCCCAGACACAATCAGTCCGGCTTTAAAAGGCGCAATCGTTGGCCAAAGTCGGCGGAAAGTCTGCCACGTGGAGAGATCTTTGTCGTTCTGCATTCAAAAAACCAGCTTATGTTGAGATAGCCGCACATTCTACCCGTTATCACGGGTATCGCCAAACCACTGATGGTACCAGCGGGGGATTATTTGATCGCGTAAGCTCTGGATTTGCCAGCCTTCAGGCGAAAAGTTAACCGTCATTTGCCCCTGATGCGGGGTGTCGAGCCAGTGATAGCCTTGCTTTTGATAACGGCTTTTCACCTTCACTGAAGGGAAATGCCATGCGTTGTAGCGTGCCGCTGAGGCCAGTGCCACCTCGCCTTCCACCCGACTTATCAGCGCCGTCGAGGAGGAAGTCGAACTGCCATGATGTGGCACCTGAACAAGTGTAGACCGAAGATGCTGCCAGTAATGACTCAACATTGATAATTCTGCTGGTGATTCAATATCTCCCGTCAGCAAAACGCTATAGCGGCCATCGTCAATTTTCACCACGCATGAGTGATTGTTTCCGGTTTCCTGTGTGCCTACTAAAGGCCATATCACCTTGAACGTAAGTTGTTGCCAGTGCCAGGTTTCGCCCCTGAAACAAGGTTGATGGCCTTTCCAGCCCAGTGGGCTTCTGACCCAAAGTGCCGGCCAGGTTTTCTGCAGGGTGTCCAATCCGCCGCGATGATCGAGATGTTCGTGGCTAAGAATGATGCCTTCTGGCTGTAAATGGTGCCAGCGTAACCAAGGCACGATGAGCTGCTGAGCGCTATCTCCGCCCGGCCAGGCAAGACCGGTATCGTACAAGAGCGCCTTGCCGTTACGTGCAATCACCATCGATAGCCCTTGCCCGACATCAAGCATCGTCAAAGACCAGTTCCCGGGTGATGGCTTTTTCCACAAGGGATAAGCAAGAATGACACAGCAGCTTATGCCCACTGCGGGCCAGTTTCGCCAACCGTTGAGTCGGTAAAAAACAATGGCAAGCCACGGAAGCAGCACCAGATGCTGCCAGCGAAAATCTACCGCCAGCCAGCCGTCAGGGAGTTTATCCAAAAACCAAAATAGCAGTGCTACTAAGCGATCGGCCAGCCTCCAGATGACATCACTCAGTGCTGCTGCCCCTGTGTAATGCATCAACATTCCCAACATCAGCAAAGGAATCACGCATAACGTCACCAAAGGGACCGCCACAATGTTGGCTGGCACAGAAATCCATGACAGTCCGTGAAAGCTGGCAATTTGCAAGGGAAGCAGTAGCGCCATCAGCCCCAACTGCAAATGCAGTAATTTCCAAATGGCATTCACTATTGAGCCGCCGCGTATCGTCTGGCACGGTACCCACTGATACCAGAAGATTAAGGCAGCTACCGCAAATGCTGATAACCAAAGGCTTTGCGACAGAATAGCCAGAGGCTCCATCAACAAAATGGCCGCAACGCAGCACAGCCATACCTCCCAGGAACGCCAGAGCTTTCCGCTAAACCGCAGCAGTAACCAGCATCCAGCGGCGATCAACGTTCGTTGAGCCGGAGGCTGAAAGCCACTGATCCACGAGTAAAGTGCTGCGGCGATAAACGCACCAATCAGCGGCATTCGCCAGTCAATCCATCGACAAGGCAAAACCCACTGTACGCCTCGTAACACCCCCCAACCCAGCATAGCCATCAGCGAAATATGCAGGCCGGAGATTGCCAGCAAATGGGCTGTTCCCGTTTCCTGCAGCAGAGCTTTTGCTTCTGCCGATACAGCAGACCTTTCCCCGACAGCCAGTGCCAGCATCACACTACGCCAGGGGTACTTTTCCAGACTTTCTGCCAGGGGTGCCACAATGCGGGAGCGCAAATGACAACGCCCATCGATGATTTCTGCGGAGGTAAAACGCCCGGTCAACGGCAACCGTAGTGAAATGGCATGACGCTGGCTGTCGAACATGCCGTCATTGAGCTGGCCATGAACAGCACGCGCACTCACCGTCATATGCCAGAGCTGGCCGACACAAGGTTTTTCAGGTAATTCCTGCCCATACAACACAATCCCAGGAGCCGGAAATTGTCGATGGCCGTTGATGCGGATTAACTTCGCGACATGCTTCGTCGCCCCGTCCGTGCCAGTGATCAGCAGATCGACCTGCATAGGCTTGCCCGTCAGCGTGTTTGCTGGCGAGACCGTAAGAAGTGCTGAAAAGATGCCCCAACAGAAAAACAGAAGCACTAGCCCTGTGGCTCTGAAATAGCCCCGCCTCAAACAGAATACCAGGCCGATCACCGCGATACCGCAGGTCAGCATCTTTGATGGTAATTCTGGCAGCCATAACAGCGGACTTATACCGATGATGGAGCAAAAAGCTAAAGTGGATAATCGCATCGACACCTCCCTGTGACAGTGCAGTGTCGTGCCCGGGCGTTAGGTTGTCGTCATTAAAAAGCAGGGAATGCGAGGGTCTTTCAGGGGAAATGTTGTGAAAGCTAAAGAGATACAGTCACTCTGCGAACAAGCTCGGAAAAAACCGGAGATGGAATGCGCATGGTGCTATTGCAGCCATAAAAAAAGCACCCGCAGGTGCTTTTTTTCGTTCAAGTTACGCGGCGCTGCCGCACTAACTCAACCGTAAATATTGGCGCGATCGCGCAGTTCTTTACCCGGCTTAAAGTGCGGAACGTATTTACCTTCCAGCTCGACTTTATCGCCAGTTTTTGGGTTGCGCCCAACACGTGGGGCACGGTAATGCAAAGAGAAGCTGCCGAAACCGCGGATTTCAATGCGCTCGCCCTGGGCCAGCGTAGAGGCCATATGTTCCAGCATCTCTTTCACAGCATCTTCAACCGCTTTCGCAGGGATGTGAGATTGCTGGGTTGCAAGTCTTTCGATGAGCTCTGACTTGGTCATGATTCCTCCGGTTTCCTTTAAGGAAAGTGTAAGCTGACAGCTTGAACAAGGGCGGCCGCAGCCGCCCTTTGTCATTGATTACAGGACGAATCCTGCAATCTGTCAAGTGACTCGTAAAGAGTAACTTGATTACTCGCCTTTAGCTGCCTTGAATGCTTCAGCCATAGCGTTAGAGAAGTTGCCTTCTTCCTGTTTGTTGTTAACAGTCGCGATGGCATCTTTCTCGTCAGCTTCGTCTTTAGCACGAACAGACAGGCTGATTGCACGGTTCTTACGGTCAACACCGGTGAATTTAGCTTCAACGTCGTCGCCTACGTTCAGAACCAGAGTGGCATCTTCAACGCGGTCACGGGATGCTTCAGAAGCACGCAGGTAACCTTCAACGCCGTCAGCCAGTTCTACGGTTGCGCCTTTCGCGTCAACGGCAGTCACTTTACCGTTAACGATAGCGCCTTTCTTGTTCAGAGCAACCCAGTTGTTGAACGGATCTTCTGCGAGCTGTTTAACGCCCAGGGAGATACGCTCACGCTCTGCGTCAACCTGCAGAACAACTGCTGCGATTTCGTCGCCTTTCTTGTATTCACGTACTGCTTCTTCGCCTGCAACGTTCCAGGAGATGTCAGACAGGTGAACCAGGCCGTCGATGCCGCCGTCCAGGCCGATGAAGATACCGAAGTCAGTGATAGACTTGATTTTACCTTCAACACGGTCGCCCTTGTTGTGGGTTTCCGCGAACTGCTGCCATGGGTTGTTTTTGCACTGCTTCAGACCCAGGGAGATACGACGACGTTCTTCGTCGATATCCAGAACCATCACTTCCACGACATCACCCACGTTAACAACTTTGGATGGGTGGATGTTTTTGTTGGTCCAGTCCATTTCGGAAACGTGTACCAGGCCTTCAACGCCTTCTTCGATTTCAACGAAGCAGCCGTAGTCGGTCAGGTTGGTCACGCGACCAGTCAGTTTGGTCCCTTCTGGGTAACGCTTAGCGATAGCGACCCATGGATCTTCGCCCAGCTGCTTCAGACCCAGAGAAACACGGGTACGCTCGCGGTCGAATTTCAGCACTTTAACAGTGATTTCGTCGCCAACGTTCACGATTTCGCTTGGGTGCTTAACGCGTTTCCAGGCCATGTCAGTGATGTGCAGCAGGCCGTCTACGCCGCCCAGATCAACGAATGCACCGTAGTCAGTGAGGTTCTTAACGATACCTTTAACTTCCATGCCTTCCTGCAGGTTTTCCAGCAGCTGATCGCGTTCTGCGCTGTTTTCAGATTCGATAACAGCACGGCGGGAAACAACCACGTTGTTACGCTTCTGGTCCAGCTTGATAACTTTGAACTCGAGTTCTTTGCCTTCGAGGTGCAGAGTATCGCGAACTGGACGAACGTCTACCAGAGAACCTGGCAGGAACGCACGAATACCGTTCAGCTCAACAGTGAAGCCACCTTTAACTTTGCCGTTGATAACACCAACAACAGTTTCAGCGTCTTCGTATGCTTTTTCCAGCGTGATCCAAGCTTCGTGACGCTTAGCTTTCTCACGGGACAGCAGGGTTTCGCCGAAGCCGTCTTCCACTGCGTCCAGTGCAACGTCAACTTCGTCACCGACCTGGATTTCCAGCTCGCCGGCTGCGTTCTTGAACTGCTCTGCAGGGATTGCAGATTCAGATTTCAGGCCCGCATCAACCAGAACAACGTCTTTGTCGATAGAGACAACAACGCCACGAACGATGGAACCCGGACGGGTTTCGATGGTTTTTAAAGATTCTTCAAATAGTTGAGCAAAAGATTCAGTCATGTTTAATCTTCGAAGTTAGATTTAACGTCCACCTGACACCTTGTCGGATGGGGTTGTTTCACATACCCGCTCACACTCCCTTGCAGCGGGGGTACTACAAATTCTGAGGCGCTTGTCGTTAAATCAGACAGCAGCCAGTTTTTGGCGCGCATATTGTAGCGCTTTTTCAATAACTTGCTCAATGCTTAATCGCGTGGAATCCAGCACTAAAGCATCAGCAGCCGGAACTAACGGGGCCACCGCACGGTTGCGGTCGCGATCATCACGTTCTTTGATCTCAGCCAAAAGGCGATCAAAGTTAACACTAAAGCCCTTTTCCTGCAACTGAAGCATACGGCGCTGCGCACGTTCTTCCGGCGAGGCATCAAGGAATATTTTGACTGGTGCGTCGGTGAAAACGACAGTGCCCATATCACGGCCATCAGCTATCAGACCCGGAGCTTCACGGAACGCGCGCTGGCGGCGCAACAAAGCCTCACGAACACGTGGGAAGGCCGCAACCTGAGAAGCCGCATTCGCCACTTCCTGAGTACGGATTTCGCCGCTGACGTCTTCCCCTTCCAGAATCACTTCAAGATTGCCGTTAGTTGACACGAAACGGACATCCAGATGAGCAGCCAGCGGGACCAGCGCCTCTTCCGAAGTGACATCAACGTGATGGTGTAACGCCGCCAGGGCCAGCACGCGATAAATCGCGCCTGAGTCCAGCAGATGCCACTGCAATGCTTCCGCCATTGCCTTGCACAGAGTGCCTTTCCCGGCACCGCTCGGCCCGTCAATGGTGATTACTGGGGCAATTGCCGTCATCGTTCTCTCCTTTAGTAGAAGCGTCAGGTACATAAACGCCGCGCATTATACGCGCCATTACTGAGAAGCGTTAATACTGCTTTCAAATTACAGACGGTCTGAAGGTGAGTGTAGAAGAAATGTACACCAGTGAACGGACTGGCGTGAAACCAGTCCGTAGGTCAACAGATTACGGCTTGTCGGCAGCTATGCGCTCGCGGATATGCTCCGCACGCTCGGTTGAAGGAGGATGTGAATCAAACAGGGATTTCGCATGACCGCTGTCCAGTGCAGCCAGTTTGTCAAAGCTGCTGGCTAATCCCGCGGTGCTGATTTTGCGTTTTTTGAGCAGATCGTAAGAAAAATCATCAGCCTCTGACTCCTGGCTACGAGAAAACGCCGAATTGATGGCCCCTTCCGCTATGTCGCCCAGTTGCGTTCTTGAAAGCTGTGACGCAACGCCGCTGGTAGCTGAGACAGCATCCCGCGCGGCAACGGTGGCATAGGCCGTCTGCATCGCTTTGCGGGAATGCCCCAGCGCCACATGTCCGAGCTCATGTCCCAGCACGCCTTCAATTTCATTATCCGTCATCATATCCATCAGGCTGCTGTACACACGGACACAGCCGTTGGCCATTGCCCAGGCATTGATGTCACTGGTCATGTAGACCTTATAATTAACCGGCGTACCGTTGATGTTATTGCCCAGCGCCTTCGCTATCTTTTTGATCCGCTTAGTATAAGAGCTTGAAGCGCTGGCGAGCGTATTTTGGCTGTCCATCTCTTTGCAGCCGCCGTCAGCGATGGCTTTCGCATCGGCGTCAGAGAGCGTGGCCGCTTTATAGGCAGACACACCGGCGTTGGCAAGCCCGTTCGGATCCACGCCATTCATATTTTTACAGCCCGAAAGCAGCGTGGCCGATACGGCCAACGTCAGGAGGAGTGTACGATTCTTCATATCTATCTTCCGTTGATTAACATATTGAAAAATTATGGATAAATCCATAAAACCATCGGGAAGATAGCACTGCAGCCGATCGAGGAAAAAGTGTGGAACGGGACAAAAAAAGCCGACATGAAAGTCGGCCCCAGTACATCAATCCGCGACTGTCAGGCCAGCGTGCTGATGCGCGCCAGCTGCTCGAAGTAGTCGGGGAAGGTTTTCGCCGTACATTTCGGGTCGAGGATCGTGACAGGCGTGTCCGACAGCGCCACCAGCGAGAAACACATCGCCATGCGGTGATCGTTGTAGGTGCCGATTTCCGCGAACGTCAGATGTGCAGGCGGAGTCACGCGAATGTAATCTTCGCCCTCTTCCACTTCAGCGCCGACTTTGCGAAGTTCGGTCGCCATCGCGAAAAGACGGTCTGTTTCTTTCACACGCCAGTTATAGATGTTGCGAAGCGTGGTGGTGCCTTTCGCAAACAGCGCGGCAGTCGCGATTGTCATTGCCGCATCAGGGATATGATTCATATCCATATCAATGGCGTTCAGTTCCCCACGGGTACAAGCGATGAAATCTTCACCCCAGGTCACGGTCGCGCCCATTTTTTCCAGCACATCAGCAAAGCGAATATCACCCTGCACACTGTTGCGGCCGATTCCGGTCACTTTCACGGTACCGCCCTTGATGGCTGCAGCGGCCAGGAAATAAGAGGCAGAAGAAGCATCACCTTCAACCAGATAGGCGCCCGGAGACCGGTAGGTCTGACCGCCTTTAACCACAAAGCGCTGATAGTTCTGATTATCCACCTGCACACCAAACGTGTTCATCAGATGCAGGGTAATGTCGATGTAAGGTTTCGACACCAGATCGCCTTTGATACTGATAACCGTATCTTGCGCTGCCAGTGGCGCAGTCATTAATAACGCTGTCAGGAACTGGCTGGAAACACTGCCGTCTACACTGACTTCACCGCCAACAAAACCGCCCTTCAGTCGCAGCGGCGGATAGTTTTCCTGCTCCAGATACTCGATTTGTGCGCCGCCCTGACGAAGCGCGTCAACGAGATGGCCAATCGGACGCTCTTTCATTCGCGGTTCGCCAGTAAGAACGATATCGTTGCTGCCCAGGCACAATGCTGCGGCCAGTGGACGCATCGCGGTGCCCGCATTCCCCAGGAACAACTCCAGTGCAGAAGCAGCCTTAAGCGGACCGCCGTTTCCTGTCACTTCACAGCGTGTGCGATCGGCAGAAAGCGTGTACTGAACGCCTAACGCAGTCAGCGCATTGAGCATGTGGCGCACGTCGTCGCTGTCCAGCAGGTTGGTCAGCGTGGTGGTGCCATTGGCTAATGCCGCCAGCAACAAGGCGCGGTTAGAGACACTTTTAGAACCAGGTAAATTGATGGTGCCATCCACCCGCGCGATGGGTTGTAACGTCAGGGATTCCATGAAACTTAACTCTCAACAACAGAAAATAAAAAACCCCGCAGTCAGACTACGGGGATGAACATTGGGCGATCAACCGTGGCGACGTTCGAACGCTTTCATAAAGTCCGTGAGTGCCTGAACGCCTGCCAGCGGCATGGCGTTATAGATAGAAGCCCGCATGCCGCCCACGACACGGTGGCCTTTCAATGAGTGCAAGCCGGCGGCGAACGATTCTTCAAGGAACAGTTTATCCAGCGCGCTGTCTGCCAGCTGGAAAGGAATGTTCATGCGTGAGCGGTTCGAGCTCGCCACATCATTGCGGTAGAAATCGCTGTTATCGATGGTGCCATACAGCAGGTCTGCTTTCTGCTGATTAATCTTGTCCATCGCCGCCACACCGCCCTGCTCTTTCAGCCATTTGAACACCAGGCCTGCCAGATACCAGGCAAAAGTTGGCGGGGTGTTGAACATGGAGTCGTTCTCATTGAGAACGGTGTAATCAAGGATGGATGGGCAAGCGGTGTGTGCTTTGCCCAGCAAGTCTCCACGAACGATCACCAGCGTCAGCCCGGCCGGGCCGATGTTTTTTTGCGCACCCGCGTAGATAACGCCATAGCGGCTCACATCAATAGGGCTGGAAAGGATCGTTGAAGAGAAGTCGGCGGCAACAACCACGTCTTTACCAAAGTTTGGCGTTTCATCAATCGCAATGCCGTCGATGGTTTCGTTCGGGCAATAATGCAGGTACGCCGCATTATCGGAAAGCTGCCAGTCGCGCATCGGCTTAACGGCACGCAGGCCATCCACAGTAACTTTGGCATCAATGACGTTCGGCGCGCAGTATTTTTTTGCTTCTTTAACCGCGCTCGCTGCCCAGTAGCCAGCGTCGACATAATCTGCGGTGGTATTGTCACCTAGCAGGTTAAGCGGAACGCCAGCAAATTGGCCGCGACCGCCACCGTGGCAAAACAGCACTTTATAGTTTGAAGGGATATTCAGCAGGTCGCGGAAATCTTTTTCTGCTTCTTCTGCCACCTGGATAAACTCTTTGCCACGATGGCTGATTTCCATTACCGATGTGCCCAGGCCCTGCCAGTTACACAGTTCCTGTTGCGCCAGTTTAAGAACATCCGCCGGAAGCATTGCCGGACCAGAACTAAAATTGAAGACCTGAGTCATTTCCCCTCACCACGCTGTACAAGTTATTAGCCCGCAGGCATAAGTTATTCCTGTGGCTATCGGTTTTACCATTCAGTGACACAGCCCGCAATGGCAAATACTCACAGGGAAGGAATTGTGGCGAGGTTCACACAACAGAATGTGCCAGCTTGACGACAGGAAGCCGACAATTTGGCTATCGGTTTTTATTTTCACTGTCCTTACCTGATTAATAGCGAATGACACGCAAAACCCGTATCATTGCGCGCTTTCCGTACGATAAAAGTGACTGTCATGACTCAAACATTTATTCCCGGCAAAGACGCCGCCCTGGAAGACTCCATCGCCCGATTCCAGCAGAAACTGAACGATCTCGGCTTCCAGATTGAAGAGGCTTCCTGGTTAAACCCGGTGCCAAACGTCTGGTCGGTCCATATCCGCGATAAAGAGTGTGCTCTGTGCTTCACCAATGGCAAGGGAGCCACCAAAAAAGCGGCGCTGGCCTCTGCGCTGGGTGAATACTTTGAGCGTCTGTCCACCAACTATTTCTTCGCGGATTTCTGGCTGGGCGAAACCATCGCCAACGGCCCATTTGTCCACTATCCGAATGAAAAGTGGTTCCCGCTGACTGACGATGACGAAGTGCCGGAAGGCCTGCTTGATACTCGTCTGCGCGCTTTCTACGATCCTGACGATCAACTGACCGCGAGCCTGCTGGTCGATCTTCAGTCTGGTAATGACGATCGCGGCGTTTGCGGTCTGCCTTTCACTCGTCAGTCTGATGGCGAAACGATTTATATCCCGGTGAATATCGTCGGTAACCTGTACGTTTCCAACGGAATGTCCGCAGGTAACACGGCGAATGAAGCCCGTGTTCAGGGTTTGTCTGAAGTTTTTGAACGTCATATCAAGAACCGCATCATTGCCGAAAGCATCAGCTTGCCAGAGATCCCGGCTGAAGTGATGGCACGTTACCCAAGCGTCGTGGAATCCATCGCCAAGCTTGAAGCGGAAGGTTTCCCTATTTTTGCCTACGATGGTTCACTCGGCGGCAACTATCCGGTTATCTGCGTGGTCCTGTTCAACCCGGCAAACGGTACCTGTTTCGCCTCTTTCGGCGCGCATCCTGATTTTGGCGTGGCACTTGAGCGTACCGTTACCGAACTGCTGCAGGGCCGTGGTCTGAAAGATCTCGACGTCTTCACACCGCCAACCTTCGATGATGAAGAAGTGGCTGAACACGCGAACCTCGAAACCCACTTCATCGATTCCAGCGGTTTGATCTCCTGGGATATGTTCAAACAGGATGCAGATTATCCGTTTGTTGACTGGAATTTCTCCGGCACCACTGAAGAAGAATTCGCCACCCTGATGGCTATTTTCAAGGCAGAAGATAAAGAAGTTTATATTGCCGATTACGAACACCTGAGTGTTTATGCTTGCCGTATTCTGGTGCCAGGCATGTCTGATATTTATCCTGCCGAAGACTTGTGGCTGGCAAATAACAACATGGGCAGCCATCTGCGTGAAACCCTTCTTTCCCTGCCGAACAGTGAGTGGGAAAAAGAAGATTACCTGGCGCTTATCGAACAAATGGACGACGAAGGTCTGGACGACTTCACCCGCGTCCGTGAACTGCTGGGCATGGCGACCGGGAAAGACAATGGCTGGTATACCCTGCGCATTGGCGAGCTAAAAGCGATGCTTGCGCTGGCCGGTGGCGATCTGGAACAGGCCCTGATCTGGACGGAATGGACCATGGAATTTAACGCGTCCGTGTTCAGCGCCGAGCGTGCTAACTACTACCGTTGCCTGCAGACCCTGCTGTTGCTGTCACAGGAAGAAGAGCGTCAGCCTCTGCAGTATCTGAACGCCTTTGTTCGTATGTACGGCGCAGAGGCGGTTGAAGCAGCCAGCGCAGCCCTAAGCGGCGAAGATGCTTTCTACGGTCTGCAGCCTGTTGACAGCGATCTGGAAGCCTTCCCGGCGCACCAGAGCCTGTTAAAAGCTTACGAGAAGCTGCAACGAGCAAAAGCTAGCTTCTGGTCTGCCCAAAAGTAAACCCACAATAAATTTATGGCGAAATTATTCGCCTGCGCTATATTACGGGGCCGCAAGTGTGGCCCCGTTTTTATTTCTTCGGTGTCAACGTTACCTTGTAGTAATTAAGTTAATCATGCGTAAACACTATTATTAGTAGCTTACCTGCAATGTTAATTTTAATGCATATTACTCCATTTAAATTAACCGTTAAAAAGGGAGGTTACTGAAAAAACTCAACTCTACCTGTAAATTTTAAAATTTATTTTTATTTTTATAATCAAAAAGTTACGCCGCATTCGTTGAAAAACCACGCGTTTTGCGGGCCTATAAGCCAGGCGAGATATGATCTATATCAATTTCTCTTCTATAATGCTTTGTTAGTATCTCGTCGCCGACTTAATAAAGAGAGAGTTAGTGTGAAAGCTGACAACCCTTTTGATCTTTTACTCCCAGCTGAGATGGCCAAAGTGGCCGAAGAAGCGGGTGTCTATAAAGCAACGAAACAACCGCTTAAAACCTTTTTCCTGGCGATTACTGCGGGTGTCTTCATCTCCATTGCCTTCGTCTTCTACATCACGTCCACGACAGGCACTGCGGGTATGCCGTTTGGTATTGCCAAGCTGATTGGCGGTATCTGCTTCTCACTGGGCCTTATCCTGTGTGTGATTTGCGGCGCAGACCTTTTCACCTCCACGGTGCTTATCGTGGTCGCAAAAGCAAGTGGCAGAATCACCTGGGTTCAACTGGCGAAGAACTGGTTCAACGTCTATGTTGGTAACCTGGTCGGCTGTCTGCTCTTTGTTTTGCTGATGTGGTTATCTGGTGAATATATGGCCGCCAACGGCGGCTGGGGACTCAACGTCCTGCAAACCGCTGACCACAAAATGCATCATACGTTTATTGAGGCCGTCTGCCTCGGTATCCTGGCAAACCTGATGGTCTGTCTCGCTGTGTGGATGAGTTACTCTGGCCGCAGCCTGATGGATAAAGCCATGATCATGGTTCTGCCTGTCGCGATGTTCGTCGCCAGCGGCTTCGAACACAGCATTGCGAACATGTTTATGATCCCGATGGGTATCGTGGTTCGCAACTTCGCCAGCCCGGAATTCTGGACCGCAATTGGGTCTTCTCCGGATAATTTCTCTCACCTGACTGTCATGAACTTCATCACTGATAACCTGATTCCGGTCACTATCGGGAACATTATTGGCGGTGGTCTGCTGGTTGGGTTGACATACTGGGTCATTTACCTGCGTGGCAACGATCAGCACTAAGGGTTGTTTCAGGCAGTAAATAAGAAATCCACTTAAGAAGGTAGGTGTTACATGTCCGAACTTAATGAAAAGTTAGCCACAGCCTGGGAAGGTTTTGCCAAAGGTGACTGGCAGAACGAAGTCAACGTCCGTGACTTCATCCAGAAAAACTATACCCCGTACGAAGGCGATGAATCCTTCCTGGCCGGCGCTACTGACGCGACCACCGCCCTGTGGGATAACGTCATGGAAGGCGTAAAACTGGAAAACCGCACTCACGCGCCAGTTGATTTCGACACTTCCGTTGCTTCTACCATCACTTCTCACGACGCTGGCTACATCAACAAAGCGCTTGAGAAAATTGTTGGTCTGCAAACTGAAAAACCACTGAAACGTGCAATCATCCCGTTCGGTGGTATCAAAATGGTTGAAGGTTCCTGCAAAGCGTACGATCGCGAGCTGGACCCAATGCTGAAAAAAATCTTCTCTGAATATCGTAAAACCCACAACCAGGGCGTTTTCGATGTTTACACCAAAGACATTCTGAACTGCCGTAAATCCGGTGTTCTGACTGGTCTGCCAGATGCCTACGGCCGTGGTCGTATCATCGGTGACTACCGTCGCGTTGCGCTGTACGGTATCGACTTCCTGATGAAAGACAAATACGCCCAGTTCGTTTCCCTGCAGTCTGACCTGGAAAACGGCGTAAACCTGGAAGCGACTATCCGTCTGCGTGAAGAAATCTCCGAGCAGTATCGTGCTCTGGGTCAAATCAAAGAAATGGCAGCGAAATACGGCTGCGATATTTCTGGCCCAGCGACTAACGCTCAGGAAGCTATCCAGTGGACTTACTTCGGCTACCTGGCTGCGGTTAAGTCTCAGAACGGTGCAGCAATGTCCTTCGGTCGCGTCTCCACCTTCCTGGATGCGTACATCGAACGTGATCTGAAAGCAGGCAAAATCACCGAAACCGACGCTCAGGAAATGATTGACCACCTGGTCATGAAACTGCGTATGGTTCGCTTCCTGCGTACCCCTGAGTATGATGAGCTGTTCTCCGGTGACCCAATCTGGGCAACCGAGTCCATCGGTGGTATGGGCGTTGACGGCCGTACTCTGGTGTCCAAAAGCAGCTTCCGCTTCCTGAACACCCTGTACACCATGGGGCCTTCTCCGGAGCCAAACATCACCGTTCTGTGGTCTGAAAAACTGCCACTGAACTTCAAGAAATTTGCCGCTAAAGTCTCTATCGATACCTCTTCTCTGCAGTATGAGAACGATGACCTGATGCGTCCGGACTTCAACAACGACGACTACGCTATCGCTTGCTGCGTAAGCCCAATGGTTGTTGGTAAGCAAATGCAGTTCTTCGGTGCTCGTGCTAACCTGGCGAAAACCATGCTGTACGCTATCAACGGCGGCGTTGATGAAAAACTGAAATTCCAGGTGGGTCCGAAATCTGAACCTATCAAAGGCGACCTGTTGAACTTCGACGAAGTGATGGATCGCATGGATCACTTCATGGACTGGCTGGCTAAACAGTACGTCACTGCGCTGAACGTGATTCACTACATGCACGACAAGTACAGCTATGAAGCCTCTCTGATGGCTCTGCATGACCGTGACGTGGTTCGCACCATGGCATGTGGTATCGCAGGTCTGTCCGTTGCTGCTGACTCCCTGTCTGCCATCAAATATGCGAAAGTTAAACCCATTCGTGACGAAGACGGTCTGGCTATCGACTTCGAAATCGAAGGCGAATACCCGCAGTTTGGTAACAACGATTCTCGCGTTGATGACATGGCGGTTGACCTGGTAGAACGTTTCATGAAGAAAATTCAGAAACTCACTACCTACCGCAACGCTATCCCGACTCAGTCTGTTCTGACCATCACCTCTAACGTGGTTTATGGTAAGAAAACCGGTAACACCCCAGACGGTCGTCGTGCTGGCGCGCCATTCGGCCCAGGTGCTAACCCAATGCACGGTCGTGACCAGAAAGGTGCTGTTGCCTCTCTGACTTCCGTGGCTAAACTGCCGTTCGCTTACGCTAAAGATGGTATCTCTTACACCTTCTCTATCGTGCCGAATGCACTGGGTAAAGACGACGAAGTGCGTAAAACTAACCTGGCGGGTCTGATGGATGGTTACTTCCACCACGAAGCGACTATCGAAGGCGGTCAGCACCTGAACGTCAACGTCATGAACCGTGAAATGCTGCTCGATGCGATGGAACACCCTGAGAAATATCCTCAGCTGACCATCCGCGTTTCGGGTTATGCAGTACGTTTTAACTCCCTGACGAAAGAACAGCAGCAGGACGTTATTACTCGTACCTTCACTCAGACCATGTAAGTGGTTTTGACTGAAAACACATTGTAAAAAGCGTACAATAAAGGCTCCACGCAAGTGGGGCCTTTTTAACAACGACTCTCCAACCCCAGCCTGCTTTGCCAGCCATCTATACTTCGACTATCGGGTATTGGGTTTCTGTCAAAACAGACTTAACACAGCCGGTTTTGAGCTGTGCATACACTGGCCCCGGATGGGCCGTATCTGGAGAAAACACCGCAATGTCTGCAATTGGTCGCATCCACTCCTTTGAATCCTGTGGCACCGTCGATGGCCCAGGTATCCGCTTTATTACCTTCTTCCAGGGCTGCCTGATGCGCTGCCTTTATTGCCATAACCGCGATACCTGGGACACCCACGGCGGCAAAGAGATAACGGTTGAAGAGCTTATGAAAGAGGTGGTGACCTATCGCCACTTTATGAATGCGTCCGGCGGTGGCGTCACGGCATCCGGCGGTGAAGCCATTCTTCAGGCTGAGTTTGTCCGCGACTGGTTCCGCGCCTGTCGCAAAGAAGGCATCCACACCTGTCTGGATACCAACGGGTTTGTCCGTCGCTACGATCCGGTTATCGATGAGCTGCTCGAAGTGACCGATCTGGTGATGCTCGATCTCAAGCAGATGAATGACGAAATCCACCAGAATCTGGTCGGCGTGTCGAATCACCGTACTCTGGAATTCTGCCGCTACCTGGCGAACAAAAACATTAACGTCTGGATCCGCTACGTGGTGGTGCCTGGCTGGTCTGACGATGACGACTCCGCGCACCGTCTTGGCGAATTTACCCGCGATATGGGTAACGTCGAGAAAATCGAACTCCTGCCCTACCATGAGCTTGGTAAACACAAATGGGTGGCGATGGGCGAAGAGTACAAACTCGATGGCGTGCACCCGCCGAAGAAAGAGACCATGGAGCGCGTGAAAGGCATTCTTGAGCAGTATGGTCATAAAGTGATGTACTAAACACCGCTCTTCCGGCGTCACGCTGACCCTACAGCGCGACGCCGGAAATCTACGTTTACGACATAAAGTATTCCGACAACTTGTTGGTTACGCTTTCAATGGAGAAAATGCGTTTCTGATGCGCTTTACGGCATTGCGCATAGCGCTCGTCCTTCTCTTCCAGAGCGCTCAGCATACGATCCGCCACCATCATCGCCCCGGCAACTTCAGCGAAGCCAGATTCCCCTTCCCCCTGCAATGCCACCGCCGCCTGCAAATTCCAGTCAGAAAGTCGATTCAATGGCGCAAACGATCCGCGAGTGATAGAGACGATTTTAATCCCTTGTTCCTTCGCCAAAGCCAGCGCCTGCATCATATCGGTGGAAACCTGCTCTGTATGGATAACAATAATCCCGGTCTTTTGATTATCAGCCAACGGGGAGATAGCAGTCGGATAGAACCTGTCAATATAGCTGGCGATTTTCCCCATCTGAACCAGATTGATTTGTAGAAACAACGCCACGGGCACCGCAGTCCCTACGGCATAAATCGCAATATTACTCAGTGGGTTTAGCCAGGTAGCGACAGCCTGCAACTCAATACTGTCGATAATTGCATTGCTGTCACGAACACTGGCGAGTACAGCCGCGGTCTCTTCACACCCTCGATCATCCGGACGCGCAGCCCCCTGTTCGATTGCCAGCGCCGTGCGGAAGTCTGAAAAGCCTTTAAACCCAAATGCCCTGCAAAAACGCGTAATACTCCCTTCACTGGTTTCGACGGAATCTGCCAACTCTGAAATGGTATGTCGCATCACATAATCAGGATTTTCAGTGATGAAATGACCTACACGCTCCAGTATCGGGCTGAGACTTGAAGAACTATTTCTGATATTTATCAGCAAATTAACATCATGATGACTCATTTTTAGCCTTTTTGCACAAAATGCAAGCAGTATCACATCATTTACTGTCGTGCACAGATAATAATTATTTTAAATTAAAAGTTAAATAAAAATAATTATTTTCACACCACAGGAGAATACCCTATGAAAGGTCTTATCGTTTGTCGTACCGGTATGGGCAGCTCGTTGATGCTAAAAATCAAAGCCCAAAAAATAATAGATAAACATGGTTGGGACATCGAACTTGAGCATGACGTCCTCTCGGGCCTCAACACCTGGCGAGACATCGATTTTGTTCTGACCATGCGTGACCTCACCGACGAAATTGAAGCCGCTGGGTTTAACGCTATCGGCATCACCGATTTGATGAACAGTGATGAAATGGAAGCTGCGCTGACCCGCGTCGTTCAACCACACTAATTCCTCATGGAGGAAATATGGAACTCCTCAGGTTTATTGTATTCGACATTCTCGGCGTAACCCCACTTTTAGTTGGTTTTATTGCACTTATCGGCTTAATCACTCAGCGCAAGCCGATTGAGAAAGTCCTGTCAGGTACCTTCAAGACTATCGTCGGTTTTCTGGTCTTCGCCGGGGGCGCCGGGCTTGCAGTCACTTCTCTGGGCAACTTTCAGACGCTGTTCAGTCAAGGATTCGGCCTCAAGGGCGTCATGCCACTGGCAGAGGCTTTGACCGGTCTCGCACAGACCAAATTCGCGATGTGCGTCTCGCTGATTATGGTCGTCGGGTTTGGCTGGAATCTGGTCTTTGCGCGTATCACCCCGTTTAAATATATCTTCCTGACCGGGCAACATAATCTCTATCTCTCTGCCCTGCTGACCGTCACCTTAAAAGCCCTTGGCTATAGCGACGCGGTTACCATCATTACCGGGTCAATCCTGTTGGGGCTGGCGGCCTGTATCTATCCGGCAATTGCTCAGCCGTGGATGCGCAAGATAACCGGCAACGATGAAATTGCGATGGGCCATTATGTGACGCTAGCCTATGCGGCCTCCGGCTGGATTGGTTCTAAAGTCGGCGATCCTAAAGATTCCACTGAGAAGCTAAATCTTCCCGGCTGGCTTGGGATCTTTAAAGACTACATTGTCTCGGTGTCGATTTCGGTGAGCATCTTTTACTACATTGCGGCCCTCGCCGCAGGCAAAGCCGCCGTGACTGCGGCAGCCGGGGGAATGCACTGGTTGGTATATCCGCTGTTCCAGTCGCTAACATTCACCGCATCACTCTACATTATCATTACCGGCGTACGCTTACTGCTCTCAGAAATTGTCCCGGCTTTTCTCGGTATCTCAGAGCGCTTCATTCCTAACGCAAAACCTGCGCTCGATTGCCCGGTGGTCTTTCCTTATGCCCCAACGGCAACCGTGCTTGGATTTATCTCTTCCTTTATTGGCGGCCTGGTGGTGATGGGCGTGCTGGCGATGATTGGTCAGACGGTCATTATCCCTGTTGCAATCCCTTACTTCTTTATTGGTGCCACTGCTGCAGTGTTCGGTAATGCCTCTGGTGGCTGGAAAGGGGCCATCGCCGGTAGCTTTATCACCGGTATTTTGATCGGCATTGGCCCTGCGCTTATCTATCCCATCATGGAGTCTGTGGGCCTCTCGGGCACAAGTTTCCCGGAAACAGACTTTGTCGCCCTCGGTCTCGTTGTGTACTACATCGGCAAAATGTTGCCGTAATCAGGAGTGGCTATGACTATTGAACAACTTAAAGAGCATGCGCGAACGGCACGACGCGATATTGTCAGCATGATTTATGAATCGGGTATTGGGCATCCGGGTGGTGCGCTCTCCATTGTGGAGATCCTGACCTGGCTGTATCACCGTGAAATCGACCTGACTGCCTCTCCCCGGGCACGAGTGGTGATGAGCAAAGGCCACGCCGTCGCGGCGCAATATGCGCTTTTGTATCAATTAGGGAAGATTAGACGGGAGGAGTTCAGCACATTTCGGCAAATCAATTCACGTCTGCAGGGTCATCCCAGCATCAAATCCCTCCCCGAAGTCGATGCCACAACCGGATTATTGGGGCAAGGGCTATCCGTTGCGCTGGGCATGGCGGCGGCAAAAAAACTCGCAGGCGATCCCCATCGCGTATTTGCCATCCTGGGCGATGGGGAAATGCATGAAGGGCAAATCTGGGAATCGCTGCAACAAGCGAGCCATATGAAAATAGACAATCTGGTCGCGATTATCGATTACAACGGCTTCTCCTCGCATGACCCGGTTAACAGCGTAATCAACCTCGAGCCGCTGGCAGACAAAATTCGTTGTTTCGGCTGGCACGTGCTTGAACTCCATAACGGCAACGATATGCATCAGGTTGCTGACACAATGATGCTTTCGCGCCATCTCAGGGGCAAACCCGTCGCGATTGTGGCTCATACCACCAAAGGTTGTGGCATCAGTTACATGGAAAATAACGGTGACTGGCATTCCAAAACCCCGACCACAGAACAGTACCAGCAGGCAATGGAGGAATTGCAATGATGAAAGCCCCCCGTGATGAAATCGGCCATGCTTTGATAAGCCTCAAACACAAAGGCTATCCCGTCGTGGTCATCGACAGCGACCTGGCCAGCTCAACCCGAACAGATCAATTCCAGACGCAGTTTCCCGAAGCATTTTTTGAGATGGGCATCGCCGAAGGTTCGGCAATGAGCTTCGCCGTGGGTCAGGCGCTAGAAGGAAATATTGCCTTCTATGTCAATTTTGCGATGTTCGTCACCGGTACCGCCTGGACTCAGTTGCGGCAAGCCTGTTACGCCAAAGCGAATATCAAACTGGTTGGCAGCCATCCTGGCATGGATGACGGCCCGGATGGGGCATCGCATCATGCCCTGGAAGATTTGGCGTTAACTCGCGTATTACCGGGGATCACCATTCTCACCCCTGCAGATGCGGAAGAAATAGAAGCAGCTTTTGAGCAAGCAGCCAGCATAAAGGGGCCCGTGTACATCCGTGTCGCCCGCGAACCGATGCCTGTAAGGGACAAATCTCAGGTTCCACGCGTCACGGATATCGCTGCCGTTCGCGACAGCGGTAACGATTTTGCCATTTTGTATGAGGGAACGGTGCTGGAACAGGCCAGCGACGGTTTTGACAGGCTTGAGATGAGCGGTCGGCACGGCAAACTCATTCACGTGGCTTGCCTGAAACCCTTTAACAGCGAGGCTTTTTTACAGCTCACGGGCTCATGCCCGCTCATCGCGACGCTTGAAAACCACACCATTAACGGTGGGCTGGGAGGTCAGATTGCAGAGGCCATGGCAGACGTTGGCAGCGGAGCAAGACTCATCCGCCTCGGCACCCGGGATACCTTCACTGAATCCGGAAACAGCCGGCAACTAAAGGCAAAATATGGCATAAGTGGAGAAGCGTTGTTTAAGGCGTTAAGCGAGGCCTGAATGCCAATATTTGCCTTTAGCGCCGTACAATTTGTTCAGCGCTGTTCGAGCTGGCAGCGGGCTGTGCGCCTGGCCTGTAAGCCTCTTGAGGAGCAATGTCTTGTCAGTCAGGAGTATGCAGAGGCTATCATTGCGGAAACGGAAAAAAGCGGCCCCTGGTATATCCTCACATCAGGATTTGCAATGCCGCATGCCCGGCCCGAACAAGGCGTGCTGAGTCAGGAAACACATCTTTCACTGCTACGCATTCGCGATAACGTGCTCTTTGAGGGCCACGATGCCGTAGGCTTGCTGATCGTCCTGGCTGCAGGCAGTGGCAGCGATCATCTGGCAAAAATTCAACAACTGACACAGTGGCTGGATGAGGAAAACCGACTGGAGGAGCTTCTGGCAACCGATAACGAAACAGCATTGCTGCACGCCATTCATTAGGGAAAACGTCCGGCCTGGATATTCAGGCCGGATATGCCGTCAGGCGTGTGCCACTGGCGTCGGGTGATGCCCGGCTTTGCGCAGCAGCATCAACAGATAGATAAAGGCGACGCTGGCAATCATCACGAACAGCAAATTATCAGAGAAGTTTTGCATCAGCATCGAGGTGAACGTTGGGCCCAGCAGGCTGCCAATCGTATAGCTCAACAGCAACGCCTGATTCATCGCGACCAACTGGTGATGTTCAACTTTTTCACACGCCCAGGCCATGGCTACCGGATACAGTGTGAAACCCGCGGCACCAAGGATAAACAAAGTCGGTGCCATTGCCGCGCCGCTCAGCATCGCAAGGCTGCCCAGAATGACAACGAACACCTGTACTCGCAGTACCAACAAACGGCCATAGCGATCGGCCAGGCGACCAATCGGCCACTGCCCCACGATCCCCGCGCTCACCATCACCGCCATCCAGAAGCCAATGCCTGAATCGCTGTAACCCTGATGGTTCAGCCACAGTGGCATCAGGCCGTACAATGAGCCGAGAGCAATACCGGAAACAATGCAACCGTTCACGCCCAGACGTGCCTGGCGAAGTTTCAGCATCGGCCAGACCTGCGTGGGTGCCTCATGCTCGCTTTGGTTGTTCATGATTCGGGTAAACAGCAGTGGCAAGATCGCTGCCAGCACCATGCCTGTGACCCAAGGCAGGACGCTCATCAGGTCGGTCGGCAATTTACTGACCATCAACTGCCCCAGCACGGTCCCCACGTAATAGACCATCATGTAAGCCGCCAGCAGACGCCCACGATTGCGGGACGTGCCGCTGCACATCAGTGCACTTTCCACCACCACCCAAATCATGGCGCAGCCGATGCCAGCCAGGAATCGCCAGCCCATCCAACTGACAAAGCCGATGCTGAAGCCAAGCCCTACGCATCCCAGAGCAAAGATCAGTGAGGCGACATAATAGCTGCGATTGAAACCAAAGCGCTTAATCAAGCGTCCACAAAGTAGCGTGCCAACCAGGTTGCCGGTGAAATAGGATGAACTCACCATCCCGACTTGCCAGGTGGGCAGATGATCGTGAGCCAGCCACAATGGCACCAGCGTATTAAGCACCGCGATAGCCAGAGTCAGCAAAAGTAAGCCACAGAGCAATAAAAGCACTGGGCGGGAGTACGTGGACATGAGTAAAAAAACCGTGAGGATGATCAGAATTCGAGCGCATCATGCCACCCTTTGCGGCAAAGTCAATCGGCGCGAAGCCAGTACTGACGCGGCTTTCAGAGGAACAATAGAAGTTTTTTATTTAGCGCAGCGGCAATGGAATTTATTTTTAAATTATTCCATTGTTTTTATTAAGAAAGGAGAAAAACAGCGACTTATTTTCAGTTGAAAAATTTCATGGAAAGAAAGCATTTTTTATTGCACCGGGCCATTACAGCCCGGCGCAATAAATGGCATTAACTGGCGACAGCCATGCCCACCGTCATATGCAGACCGTAGAACACACCGCGACCAATCAACTCACCGACCACGACCAGCACAAAGGCCAGGCTCAGCAGCGGTACCGCTGGTATACGCCCTTTCACCTGCGGCGCAATCCAGCACACCAGCGCCAGCGCGAGAATGGCCAGACGCCAGGCCATCAGCGAGCCATAAGCGGGTACTAAAGCCGAAGCCTGTTGAATCGAGCTGTGAATGGTCGCCAGCTCGCTGCCCTGCATCACCACCACAATAGCGCTGACCAACAGCCCTGCCAGCGAGATAGCCGGGAGCAGACGCATCGCCCAACCTTCAACCCCGGCAACACGCAGCAGCAGATAGCCCAGCAGCGGCCCGCCAATAAAGAGGGTCAGGAAGAAGCTCATCGGTGTCCAGACGCTGTACCAGGTCGGTACGGTATCGATGGTGTTATACACGCGTACCATCATCCATACGAACACCACGCCCAGCACCATCGTCAGCACCAGCCAGACGTTACGCAGCGCCTGAGGCAGCTTGTTGATAACAGCCAGCAACCAGCCAATGCCGCCCACCGCAAAGAACACGGAGCCACTGGCAATCTCATTACTCAGCGAAGAGGCACCGATGCGGTTCAGGGAGTTAAACGCGCGCAGTGGTGAGCCAAGGTGCAGAATAGAAGCGATAAAGCCAAGCCCCATCAACACCCACAGACCAAACATAGTCAGCACCACCAGACGCTGCTGCTCGCGAGAGAGCCCACCTTTGATCAGCGCCAGCGCCAGAACAATAAAACCGCCAGCCACGCACTGCCCGAGGACCGTGAAGATCATCAGCGGCCATTCATGCCATCCACTTCCCATCTTAAACCTCCTTCGGGTTTGCCAGGTAGCCGGTGGTATCTCCCGTCGGGCGGCTGTTGGCGTTTGGTTTGATTACGATACTTGGCTTGGTGAAATGCGCAGACGGCAGCGGTGCGACCGCCGCTAGCTGACCATGCTTTTTACGCAGCTCTTCAATTGGGCCGAAGTCCAGAGCACGCAGCGGGCAAGACTCAACGCAAATCGGTTTTTTGCCGTCTGCTACGCGCTCATGGCACCCGTCGCACTTGGTCATGTGACCTTTGGCTTCGTTATACTGCGGCGCACCGTACGGACACGCCATATGGCAGTAGCGGCAGCCGATGCAGACATCTTCATTCACCACCACGAAACCATCTTCGCGCTTATGCATCGCACCGCTCGGGCAGACCTTGGTACAGGCCGGATCTTCGCAATGGTTACAGGCGATGGAAAGGTAATAGGCAAAAACGTTTTGATGCCAGGTGCCATTGTCTTCCTGCCAGTCGCCACCGGCATATTCGTAAATACGGCGGAAACTGACATCTGGCGTCAGGTTTTTGTAGTCTTTACAAGCCAGCTCGCAGGTTTTGCAACCGGTGCAGCGACTGGAATCAATAAAAAATCCATACTGAGTGGTCATCGGTTACTCCTTACGCTTTTTCGACCTGGACGAGGTTAGTGTGCGACGGGTTGCCCTTCGCTAACGGCGATGGGCGCTGTGTCGTCAGCACGTTGATACAACCGGCTTGATCGACACCTTTCGCATCCGGCGCATACCAGGCCCCCTCGCCTAAAGCCACAACACCCGGCATCATGCGCGGAGTGACTTTCGCTTCAATGTGCACTTCACCACGGCCGTTGAAAATTTTCACGCGGTCGCCATTGCTGATGCCACGCTGTTTCGCGTCCATTGGGTTAATCCACATTTCCTGACGGCAGGAAGCTTTGAGCACATCAACGTTGCCGTAGGTGGAGTGCGCGCGCGCCTTGTAGTGGAAACCGGTTAGCTGCAACGGATACTGTTTGGTCAACGGGTCGTTATAGTTTTCGAAACCAGGATCGTAAATGGGCAGTGGATCGATAACATCGCCCTGCGCCAGCTCCCAGGTAGCCGCAATTTTGGCCAGCTCAGCAGAGTAAATCTCGATTTTCCCTGATGGCGTTGTTAATGGGTTAGCCGCCGGGTTTTCACGGAACGCTTTATAAGCCACGTGATGCCCTTCAGGGTCACGCTGTTTGAACATGCCTTGCTGACGGAATTCGTCGAAGGAAGGCAGGTCCGGGATAGCCTGACGAGACTGCTCATACAGGTGGCGCATCCACTCTTCCTGAGAACGGCCCTCAGTAAACTTCTGCTCCACGCCCATGCGTTTCGCCAGCTCAGTGGTCATCTCATAGATGGTTTTGCATTCGAAGCGCGGTTTAATCACCTGATCGGCAAAAATCACGTAAGACATGTTGCCGCACGAAGCATCCAGCGCGAAGTCCATCTGCTCGGAAGCCGTGCAGTCCGGCAGAAGGATATCGGCATATTTCGCAGAAGAAGTCATGTGGCAATCCACCACGACAATAAGCTCGCACTTCTTGTCATCCTGCAGGATGTCGTGTGTCCGGTTGATATCGGAGTGCTGGTTAATAATGCAGTTACCCGCATAGTTCCAGACCATCTTAATCGGCACATCAAGCTTGTCTTTGCCCTGTACACCATCGCGCAGCGCGGTCATTTCTGTGCCGCGTTCAATCGCATCTGTCCACATAAACATGGAGATGCTGGTCTGAACGGGGTTATCCAGAGTCGGCATACGTTCAAACGGCAAATCGTAAGAGCCTTCACGAGCCCCTGAGTTACCGCCATTGATGCCAACGTTACCGGTGAGGATTGAGAGCATCGCAATCGCGCGGGAAACCAGTTCGCCGTTCGCATGACGCTGCGGCCCCCAACCCTGGCTGATAAAGGCCGGTTTGGCGGTGCCGATTTCACGAGCAAGCTGAACAATACGCGTGACAGGAATGCCGGTGATCGCGGAAGCCCATTCTGGCGTTTTAGCAATGCCATCATTGCCCTGGCCCAGAATATAAGCCTTATAGTGACCGTTGGCCGGCGCACCTGCAGGCAGGGTTTTCTCGTCGTAGCCAACGCAGTACTTATCGAGGAATGGCTGGTCAACGAGATTTTCGTTAATCATCACCCACGCCAGCGCAGAGATCAGCGCTGCATCAGTACCCGGGCGAATGGGGATCCACTCATCTTCACGACCTGCACCGGTGTCGGTGTAGCGTGGATCGATGATGATCATTCGGGCATTAGATTTCTCACGCGCCTGCTCGAGGTAGTAAGTTACCCCGCCGCCGCTCATACGTGTTTCGCCTGGGTTGTTACCAAACAGCACCACAAGCTTACTGTTTTCGATATCTGACGGACTGTTACCGTCGGCCCAACCGCCGTAGGTGTAGTTCAGGCCCATCGCAATCTGCGCGGTAGAGTAGTCACCGTAATGGTTCAGATAGCCGCCACAGCAGTTCATCAGGCGTGCAATCAGCGTTTTTCCTGGTGGCCAGGAACGGGTCATGGTGCCGCCAAGGGTGCCGGTACCATAGTTCAGGTAGATGGATTCGTTGCCGTAATCTTTAATCAGGCGCTGCATGTTGTTGGCAATGGTGTCATACGCCTCTTCCCAACTGATGCGCTCGAATTTACCTTCCCCACGCTTACCTACACGCTTCATCGGGTATTTCAGGCGATCCGGGTTGTAGACGCGGCGGCGCATAGAACGCCCACGCAAACAGGCGCGAACCTGATGCAAACCATCAAAGTTGTCGTCACCGGTGTTGTCCGTTTCGACGTATTTGATTTCACCGTCCACGACGTGCATACGCAGCGGGCAACGGCTACCACAGTTGACCGTACAGGCGCTCCAGATAACTTTCTCTGCAACACCTGCGGGGGCGATAGCTTCAGCCGCATTAGCAATTCGGGTAAAGGGTAATGTGAAGGCGCTGCTGGCCATGGCCAGCCCACCGATTGCAGAGGTCTTCATCAAACCTCGGCGACTGACTTCTGCGCTCAGCAAAACGTCGGGGGTTTTAATTTTCATGGATACTCACTTCATTGCTCATTGAAATGAATCATTCGTTATATAGTAATTTACATAACGAAATCAGCCTTTTTTAGAGTTTTATGCTGCTTATAATTCGGAAGGAGTATCCCTGTTTTCGACCGAAGGGTTATTGTTCAGTATCAAGACAGGCATAAAAAAAGCGCCCGAAGGCGCTTTTTTGAAGGAAATGCTTAACAGGATCAGCCGATAAACTCGAGACCGTTCATGTAAGGACGCAGCACTTCCGGCACTTCAATACGGCCGTCAGCTTGCTGATAGTTTTCCAGCACCGCAACCAGAGTACGGCCGACAGCCAGACCAGAACCGTTCAGGGTATGAACCAGGCGGGTTTTCTTGTCTGCTTTACTGCGGCAACGCGCTTGCATTCGGCGAGCCTGGAAATCCCAGCAGTTGGAAATAGAAGAGATTTCACGGTAGGTGTCTTGCGCCGGCAACCAGACTTCGAGGTCATAGGTTTTACGCGCGCCAAAACCGATATCACCGCTGCACAGCAAAACTTTACGGTATGGCAGACCCAGCAACTGCAGCACTTTCTCCGCGTGACCGGTCATTTCTTCCAGTGCGTCCATGGAGTCTTCCGGGCGCACTATCTGCACCATCTCAACTTTGTCGAACTGGTGCATACGGATCAGACCGCGAGTGTCACGACCGTAAGAACCCGCTTCGGAACGGAAGCATGGGGTATGTGCGGTCATTTTCAGCGGCAGAGAGTCTTCATCCAGAATAACGTCACGCACGAGGTTAGTCAGCGGAACTTCAGCCGTTGGGATCAGGGCATAGTTACTGGCATCTGCTTCTTCTTCCAGCGGGCGAGTGTGGAACAGATCACCGCCAAATTTAGGCAGCTGGCCTGTGCCATACAGCGTATCCTGATTGACCAGGTACGGGACATAGTTTTCCATGTAGCCGTGCTGTTCGGTATGCAAATCCAGCATGAACTGGCTCAGGGCACGGTGCATGCGCGCGATTTGTCCCTGCATCACCACGAAGCGAGAACCGGTCAGCTTAACCGCAGCGGCAAAATCCAGGCCTTTCGCCATTTCACCAAGGGTCACGTGATCGCGGACTTCGAAATCGAATTTACGCGGTTCGCCCCAGCGGCTGACTTCCTGGTTTTCGCTGTCGTCTTTGCCGTCAGGCACACAGTCATCAGGGATGTTTGGCAGGGTCAGCGCGATGTTGCGAATTTCAGCCTGCAACTCATCGAGCTCGGCTTTCGCGGCATCAAGCTCTTCACCCAGCTTGTTCACTTCCAGGCGTAACGGCTCGATATCTTCCCCGCGCGCTTTCGCCTGGCCAATGGATTTCGATCGCGAGTTACGTTCGGCCTGCAGATTTTCAGTGTTTACCTGCAGAACTTTACGACGCTCTTCAAGAGCGACCAGCTTATCTACATCCAGCTTAAAGCCCCGGCGTGCCAGTTTTTCAGCGACTGCGTCTGGCTCGGTACGCAGCAGATTGGGATCGAGCATGCTTATCCTGTGCTTATCGAATTGAAATTAGGAAAGACCGCAGCCTGCGGTCATAGAGATACAGTGACAACCTTACCGCAACGCCTTGTTTAGCGGTAGCGTTTTGTGGGGCTATTTTGATCCTGTTCGGCAAGCCAGGCGAGCTTTTCACCAATCTTGCCTTCAAGGCCGCGAGAGGACGGCTGATAATAGCGCGTTTGCGACATTTCTTGCGGAAAATAGACTTCCCCGGCGGCGTACGCATTCGGTTCGTCATGCGCATAACGATATTCCTGGCCGTAGCCCATCTCTTTCATGAGTTTGGTCGGCGCATTGCGTAAATGCTCAGGCACATCGTAATCAGGGCGTTCACGGGCATCCGCCATTGCGGCTTTGAAAGCGGTATAAACAGCGTTACTTTTCGGCGCACAAGCCAGATAAACAATGGCCTGTGCAATCGCGCGTTCCCCTTCGGCTGGCCCCACGCGTGTGAAACAATCCCACGCTGAGATGGCGACCTGCATTGCACGAGGATCGGCATTGCCCACATCTTCTGACGCAATAGCCAGACAGCGGCGAGCGACATAAAGCGGGTCACCGCCAGCCGTGATGATGCGCGCATACCAGTAAAGTGCTGCATCGGGTGAACTGCCACGTACTGATTTATGCAATGCCGAAATCAGATCGTAAAAACGGTCGCCTTTATTATCAAAGCGAGCGCTGCGTTCCCCGGCAATTTCTGTCAACAGTTCAGGCTTAAGGACTCGCTTCCCCGCGCCGTCCAGCTCAGCCATATCCGCCATCATTTCCAGCGTGTTTAACGCCCGGCGGGCATCGCCGTTAACCAGTTCAGCAATGGCTTTTCGCGTGTCATCAGGCAACACAATATCCTGGTCACCATAGCCACGAGCCTTATCCGTCATCGCCTGAGTCAGCACTTTTTCAATATCTTCAGTGATCAGCGATTTCAGTAAATAAACGCGAGCACGCGACAACAATGCCGAATTCAGTTCGAAGGAAGGGTTCTCGGTGGTCGCACCGATAAAGGTAATGGTGCCGTCTTCAATATGCGGAAGAAACGCATCCTGCTGGCTTTTATTGAAACGGTGAACTTCGTCAACAAACAAAATGGTTCGCCGCCCGGCGTTACGATTCTGACGGGCGCGTTCGATAGCTTCGCGGATCTCTTTGACACCTGATGTTACCGCGGAAATTCGCTCAACATCAGCGTTGGCATAACGGGCAATCACTTCTGCCAGCGTCGTTTTTCCTGTTCCAGGCGGCCCCCACAGGATCATTGAATGCAGATGGCCTGCTTCAATGGCCCGTGGCAACGGTTTACCCGGGGCCAGCAGATGCTGCTGGCCGATGTACTGCGCTAAATTTTCTGGCCGCATACGGGCGGCCAGAGGTTGAAACGCATTATCAGAAAAATCGAGCGACAGATTGCTCACGCACGCCTCTTATTTACGCTGATCGTCCACGGTTACTCCCTTCGGCGGAGTAAAGGTGAATTTAGATGCCTCTACAGCGCCATTTTGCTGGGATTTCAGCTGGTAACTGCTGCGCTGATCGTCCTGTTCGATGGCGCTGAACTGATGGATGGTGCCATCGCGGCTCACATTGATGGTGAATTGCTTCAGGTTGCCGTTGCTGCCTTTCGGCGTCAGCACGAAATCATCGCCATTCTGCTTGATATTGTATTGCTGCCAGTCGCTGGACTGGTTGCGGGCAATCAGCATAAACGGCGTATTGCTGGTCGCATCTTTCAGCCAGGTCGCCGTGGCCTGCTCAACAAACGGGTTATAGAACCACAGGGTTTTACCGTCGGACACCAGGATGCTTTCATCTGGCTGGGTCATGTGCCAGTTGAACAGGTTTGGACGTTTGACGGAAAGGTCGCCCTGCCCATCCTGTACCGCATTGCCGCTACCATCGGTGACTTTTTGCGTGAAGCTGGCATTGAAGCTGCTCACTTTATCCAGACGGCTTTTGAGATCGCTCGCCGCATCCGCCCAGACGTGGCTTGCAACAAAACTGGTCAGTAAGGCACAGGTGATGGCAATTTTCTTCATCTTGATTCCTTAAATGCGTCACTCCCGACGCGGGAGTCTCTCTGCCCCCACTGTAGGCTTCTCGCCAACAGCGGGACAGGAGAAAATACTTAAATTTTGGCTATTTACGCAACTTTTCAATCGTGGCGATTAATCGAACGGCGGTGGTGCAAGCACTTCACGGTTACCGTTATGCCCTGCTTCGCTGACGATGCCCTGCGCTTCCATCTGTTCGATGATACGGGCTGCACGGTTATAGCCGATACGGAACTGACGCTGAACACCGGAAATGGACGCTTTGCGTTTTTCCGTCACGAAGTTCACCGCTTGATCGAATAACGGATCCAACTCTTCACCGCTGTCCAGACCGGCACCGCCACCCTCACTTTCTGTGTCTGAGGTAATGCCATCGACATACTGAGGACGACCACGCGCTTTCCAGTCCTGAACGACTGCATGCACTTCCTGGTCGCGAACAAAGGCGCCGTGAACACGGGTTGGTGCAGCGCTTGAGTTCGGGCCCGAATACAGCATATCGCCCATACCCAGCAGAGACTCAGCCCCGCCCTGATCGAGAATGGTACGGGAGTCGATTTTGCTGGATACCGTAAAGGCGATACGGGTTGGAATGTTCGCTTTGATAAGCCCGGTGATAACGTCAACGGAAGGACGCTGAGTTGCCAGAACCAGGTGGATCCCTGCAGCACGAGCTTTCTGCGCCAGGCGGGCGATCAGCTCTTCCACTTTCTTGCCCACGGTCATCATCAGGTCAGCAAACTCGTCGACCAGCACGACAATGTACGGCAGTTTTTCAAGCGTAGGATGCACGGCATCCATGCTGTCTCCCGGTTTCCAGTACGGGTCCGGAATCGGACGGCCCATCTGTGCCGCCTGAGCAATTTTCTCGTTGTAACCCGCAAGGTTACGCACCCCGAGAGCAGACATCAGCTTATAGCGACGTTCCATTTCATTGACGCTCCAGCGCAAAGCGTTGGCCGCATCCTTCATGTCTGTCACCACTTCCGTCAGCAGATGTGGGATACCTTCATAAACGGACAGCTCCAGCATTTTCGGGTCGATCATGATAAAGCGCACGTCTTCCGGCGTCGCTTTATAGAGCATGCTGAGGATCATGGCATTCACGCCGACCGACTTACCAGAACCGGTGGTACCTGCGACCAGCAGATGCGGCATTTTTGCCAGGTCCGCAATAACCGGTTCACCTGCGATATCTTTACCGAGCACGATGGTCAGCGGCGATGGACTTTCACGGAATTTCGCGCAGTCCAGCACTTCTCGCAGATACACGGTCTGGCGTTTTTTGTTCGGCAATTCCAGGCCCACATAAGGCTTACCTGGAATAACTTCAACCACACGCACGGCTACGGTAGAAAGTGAACGAGCCAGGTCGCGTGAGAGGTTAGAGATTCGCGCAGCTTTTACCCCTGGAGCCAGGTTCAGCTCAAAACGGGTGATCACCGGGCCAGGGGAATAGTTGACGACATCCGCTTTGATACGGAAGTCAGCCAGGCGTGTTTCCACCAGGCGAGCCGTTTGCTCCAGTGCAAAGGTATCAACCGGTTCCACTTCTGTCGGCGGCGGAGTCAAAAGATCCAATGACGGCAGCGGTGTGGTTGGTTTTTGCAGCGGGCGATCGTCGCCATTTCGCATCAGTAGCGGGTGAATCAGGCTTTCCTGCGGCTGTGGAGCAGGTCGCTGAGGCACTGGCTGCTGCGGCTGTTGATAAGCCTGATGCTGGGCCGGTTGCTGAGAATACTGCTGTTGTGGCTGCGCAGGTTGATGCTGAACAGGCTGTTGCTCTGGCATCACACTCGGCGTAAACAGCGGAGTTTTAGGCGTCTCATCAACCAGCGTTTTCATTGGCGAGAATTCAAAATCTGCTGGAGAGAACGGATTCGCGCCTTGCGGCTGCTCACCGGAATAACGCTGTTGCTGCTGTGCGGCAAACTGACGCGCCAGTTCTGCCTCAGCAAGACTCTCTTCGTCCTCTTGCACGCCGTTGTTTTCTTCGTACTGTTCGCCGTAACGCTGCTGCTGCGTGGCAGCAAACTGGCGTGCCAGTTCGTCCTGCTCCTGCTGCAGCGCCGCTTCTTCGTCGCCCATCAGGTCATCTGAGTCATACTGATGACGTTCTTGTTCGCGTGCGCGTTCTTCTGCCATACGTTGTGAAGGCAGTTTGATGCCGAAGGAGGCTGACGCCAGTTCACGGCGTGTCGGCACACGAACGCGGTTAGGGCGCGGTAACTGCGGACCAATCCCCTCTTTCACCTGAGTTCGTGGACCCTCGGCAAGACTAAACAGCGGTGCTGCAGCGGCTGCACCAGCCGCAGCGGCGCCAGTTGCCTGATGCACGCCGGCAGCAATCGGTGCAACTGCCGCGCCGGGATCAACAACAGGCATTGTTGGGGTTGGGATAGCAGACGGTTTCGCTGCCGCAGGTTCCGGCGTTGGCTGATACCACGCCGCCAGTTGCTCGCGTTCACGAGCACGCTTCTCTTCCACTTCTTCAAAGTAATAGAGAGGAGGACGCTGCGGTTTGACTTCTTCCTCTGGCTCCGGCGCGATGTCTTGTGCTGGCGGAACAGGATTAACCGACGCTGGCGCATAGTCAGGCTCAGCCTGATACTGTGGCTGCTCTGCCTGATAATGCGGTTGTTCGGTCTGATAGTGCGTTTCTTGCTGCCACGCTGGCGCAGCGGGCTGCTGCACTGGATCCTGCCACAGTTCTTCGATAGAAGGCTGCTGGCGGAAAGCTTCTGGCTGCACATAATCTGGTTTTGCTGCAGGTGCTTGCGGTGGCCAGTTATCTGGTGAAGGTGCAATAACCGGTTCAGGCGACTGAGGCGCAGGCACGGCTTGCCATTCAACACCCGATGCGGTCATTTCTGCGCCCGCGCCAGGAATTGAAGGAGTTTGCATGACAGGATCTGCTGGTGCAGCCCAGGCCTGAGAGGCAGCCGTTGCAGCAGCGGCCGCGGCAACAGGTTCATGGATCGAATGACCATTCAGTAACGGATCGGTTTCATCCCAGACTTGCGGGCGAGCCGCGCTGTTGCCAGAGAACAGGACATCATCAACGTCCGGCTGGCGTGCAGCACTATTCCCCGAGAACAGGACATCGTCTGCATCGGCCGCCTGGCCGTGCGCGGTGTACTGAACTTCCGTTTCTGAATCATCCATGCGTTTACCCGAGAACAGCGCAGCATCAGTATGACGGCCTCTCGGGTTGCTGAATTTTTCGGCGATACGTTGGCGACGAGCCAGTGCACCACGCAGAATCCGGGCACGACGCCCTTCTTTATGCGGGGCATCTTCGTCGTATTCTTCATACTCTTCGTCGTCCACCCAGGTATCGTCACGGCGTGTGCGATTGCTGGCGAACGTGAGAACATTGAGGATCCAGTTGCCAATTTTCTCGGCAATACTTACCCATGACCAACCGGTGAACAGGGTTAACCCTGCTGCCCAGATGCACAGCAGCGCAAGCGTGCCGCCGCTGCTGTGTAGCATCGGTTGCAGTGCCGTGCTAAGCAGGCTACCAATCACGCCGCCAGAGGCAAAGTACCAGATATCGTCTGCGTTGATAGCCGCGAGGCCGCACATCGTGAGGATCATCGCCAGCACGCCTATCAGGCGTAGTGCCACAGCAAAGTAGTCGACGTATTCGTCACTCGCACGGTGCCGCCAGGCAAACCAGCAGCCGCCAATAATCATCACTGGCAGGGTATAAGCCATCACGCCGAAAATGAAAAACAGCGTATCCGCAAGCCACGCTCCAGGCTGACCGCCCAGATTATGAATAGGCTCATGCCAGGCGGTCTGTGACCAACTGGGATCGGAAGGGTTGAAGCTGAGTAATGCAGCCATCAACCAGATGGCGAAAAGGGAACACAGAAGCAAGAACGCTTCGAGAAGTCGGCGCCCACTGCTTAATCTGTTAATCGTGACTTCTTTGTCTTCAGTGTATTCCTGGCTCAAGAAAGGCTCTCCAGGTCCTTGATGCTAAAACGGACAACAGCGCCGGGTCTCCCCGGCACTGTTGCTGTATGGATTAACAGGAGTGTAATCAACTTACGCCGATTTTGCACCTGTTCCGTATTAGCGCGTCTTAATAACCAGACGATTACTCTGCTTGACTTCTTCCATGACCACGTAGGTACGGGTGTCATTCACGCCCGGCAGGCGCAGCAGGGTTTCACCTAACAGTTTACGGTACGCTGACATGTCCGGTACGCGGGTCTTCAACAGGTAGTCGAAGTCACCGGAAACCAGATGACACTCTTGAATTTCTTCAAGTTTTTGCACAGCAGCGTTAAATTGTTCAAACACATCCGGGGCGCCACGATTCAGAGTTATCTCAACAAAAACCAGCAGCGATGCATCCAGATAATGCGGGTTCAGCAGCGCGGTATAGCCCTGAATAAACCCTTGTCTTTCCAGTCGACGGACACGCTCAAGGCAAGGTGTCGGAGAAAGTCCCACACGTTTAGAAAGCTCAACGTTGGAAATTCGCCCATCCTTTTGCAATTCATTCAAAATGTTACGATCGATGCGGTCGAGATCTTTGCCAGGGCGCTTCTTGCTATCTACCATTATTATTGTCTCTCTGTATTCCTTCCCTACTCCTGTCTTGACTCTGTGCACTTCACTGTTCAGAGCCTGCCCCCGCCGTCTGCGTGGGTAATCTGTCACCAGATGCACGCATAACCCATGGGTACGTGTTGAGAAGCCGTTGCCTTGCGGCAGTCACCGTTATCTCGTATGGCGTCTGTCCACACCATGCGCTGATTACGCTGACCCGGTTAAAAATGGCATTTGCGTGCATAAAAATTCACCACACTGCAAACACTGATTTTTTCTCCCTTCCTGTTTTCGCAAAAGCACAGGGGATTGTCAAAGCAAAACATCGATTTTTAGTACAACATGCCAGATATTCATTATCGCCCGGGGTTGATCCTCATGTTATCTCCTTATAATCACCCCATTGGCAGTAGATTTAGTTATGGCCATTGCTGATAAATTCATCAATCCATCGGTGGATTCTATTACACATATCGTTAACAAAATTCCTGAACGCTTTTATTACTTCCGTAAATTCCCTACAATCCCGCCCATTGTCTGCCAACATTTATGGGGATCTCATGGGCACGGCCAAACACAGTAAACTGCTTATTCTTGGTTCTGGACCTGCGGGATATACCGCTGCGGTCTATGCTGCACGCGCTAACCTGCACCCGGTGCTGATTACCGGGCTGGAAAAAGGCGGTCAGTTGACCACCACCACGGAAGTGGAAAACTGGCCCGGCGACCCGAATGATCTGACCGGTCCGCTGCTGATGGAACGTATGCATGAGCATGCGGTGAAGTTCGAGACAGAAATCCTGTTTGATCACATCAACAAAGTCGACCTGCAAAACCGTCCTTTCCGCTTGACTGGCGATAGCGGAGAGTACACTTGTGATGCACTGATCATTGCAACTGGTGCTTCTGCACGTTATCTCGGTCTGCCTTCTGAAGAAGCGTTCAAAGGCCGCGGTGTTTCTGCCTGCGCGACCTGCGATGGTTTCTTCTACCGCAATCAGAAAGTCGCGGTGATCGGCGGCGGGAATACCGCAGTAGAAGAAGCACTGTATCTGGCCAACATTGCCTCTGAAGTGCATCTGATTCACCGTCGCGACACCTTCCGCGCTGAAAAAATTCTTGTTAAGCGCCTGATGGACAAAGTCGAGAGCGGCAATATCGTGCTGCACACGCATCGTACACTGGAGGAAGTGACCGGTGACCAGATGGGTGTGACTGGCCTGCGTCTGCGTGATACCGAAAACAGCGACAACATTGAATCGCTGGAAGTAGCAGGTCTGTTCGTTGCTATCGGCCACAGCCCTAATACCGCCATTTTCGATGGCCAACTGGAACTGGAAAACGGCTATATCAAAGTCCAGTCAGGTATTCACGGTAATGCAACCCAAACCAGTATTCCTGGCGTATTTGCAGCCGGTGACGTGATGGACCATATCTACCGCCAGGCGATTACCTCTGCCGGAACAGGCTGTATGGCTGCCCTTGATGCTGAACGTTATCTGGACGGTTTGGCCGATCAGGCTAAATAATCTTTACAAGTCAGTAACAAAGGTAAATAAGGCGACGATAAGTCGCCTGAGACTGATGACAAACCTCTAACGAGTGCCGTTTTGTCATTAGCGACCGAACAAAAAACCAGGAAAATCAATTCATTGATTTTCGGCTGCTCACCACAAAGAAGGAAAAACCACGCTTTTTCCTTCTTTGTCAGCAATCTGAGGCGACGATAAGTCGCCTTTATTTTTTCCTCGTTGTAACATTGCCGTGCCCAAAATCATCTATAAGACACCTGCTAAGCGCGCAATGAATAAAACCCGTCAACAAGAGCTTACCCGCTGGTTAAAACAGCAAAGTGTTATTTCCCGTCGTTGGCTGATGCTTTCCCGGCTGCTTGGCGCAGTGAGCGGTGTGCTGATCATCGCTCAGGCCTGGCTGCTGGCGCGCATGCTTCATCATATGATTATGGAGAACATCCCGCGCGAAGCTTTGCTGATGCCTTTTGTGATGCTGGTTTTGGTCTTTATTTTGCGTGCCTGGGTGGTCTGGCTTCGTGAACGCGTGGGTTTTCATGTCGGGCAGCATATTCGCTTTGAGATTCGTAAAACGGTGCTGGACAGGCTCCAGCAGGCGGGTCCGGCCTGGATCCAAGGAAAACCGGCAGGCAGTTGGGCCACGCTTATCCTCGAACAAATCGACGATATGCATGATTACTACGCCCGCTATCTGCCACAGATGGCGCTCGCGGCTTCTGTGCCGCTGTTGATTGTATTGGCGATTTTCCCCTCTAACTGGGCCGCAGCATTAATCCTGCTTTGCACAGCGCCGTTGATCCCGCTGTTTATGGCTTTAGTAGGTATGGGCGCCGCAGATGCCAACCGTCGAAACTTTCTTGCTCTGGCACGCCTGAGCGGTCACTTCCTCGACCGACTGCGAGGCATGGACACGCTGCGTATCTTTGGTCGTGGCGAAGCAGAGACAGAGAACATCCGTCAGGCCTCCGAGAATTTTCGTCAACGTACAATGGAAGTGCTTCGCCTGGCGTTTCTCTCCTCTGGCGTCCTTGAGTTTTTCACCTCACTTTCTATTGCCTTAGTTGCCGTCTATTTCGGTTTCTCTTATCTCGGCGAACTTAATTTTGGCAGCTACGGCACGCCCGTAACGCTGTTATCCGGTTTCCTGGCGTTGATTCTGGCCCCTGAATTTTTCCAGCCGCTTCGCGACCTCGGCACGTTTTATCATGCCAAAGCGCAGGCTGTTGGGGCCGCCGATAGCCTGAAAACCTTCCTTGAAGCCCCGCTCGCGCAGCCTCAGCGCGGCCACCTCACCATGGATGAAAATAAGACGGTGAGCGTGGAAGCTCAGGCCCTGGTGATCAAATCACCTGAAGGCAAAGTGCTCGCGGGGCCTTTGACCTTTACTCTGACAGCCGGGGAACGCGTGGTTTTAGTCGGACAAAGCGGTTCGGGCAAAACATCGTTGCTCAATACGCTGGCAGGTTTTCTGCCTTACGAAGGCTCATTGAAGATTAATGGTGAAGAGTTAAGTGAACTGGATCCTGAAGCCTGGCGTCGCTTGCTGAGTTGGGTTGGGCAAAACCCGCAACTCCCCGCAACCACACTGCGCGAGAACGTGATGCTTGCCGCGCCGGATGCCAGCGAAGCGCAGTTGCACCATGCACTTGAGCGAGCGTGGGTGAACGAATTTATCGACCAACTGCCTCAGGGAATGGATACGCCAGTGGGCGATCAGGCCGCCAGACTTTCCGTTGGTCAGGCTCAGCGTGTGGCTGTCGCTCGTGCGCTGCTGTCGCCTTGCCGCTTATTGTTGCTCGATGAACCGGCTGCCAGCCTTGATGCTCACAGCGAGCAGCGTGTTATGCAGGCATTAACCGAAGCATCGACCAACCAGACGACCCTGATGGTGACACACCAACTGAAGAACCTCGCTGCCTGGGATGCCGTTTGGGTCATGGATCAGGGCCAGATTGTTGAACAAGGTTCGTTTGAGCAGTTGGCGCAGTCGCAAGGGCATTTCAGCCGTTTGCTGGCCCATCGTCAGGAGGAAATTTAAATGCGTGTCTTAGCTCCCTACCTGGCGCTGTATAAACGTCATAAATGGCTACTGTCGCTCGGCGTTGTCCTCGCGATAGTCACCCTCCTCGCAAGCATTGGCCTGTTAACCCTTTCGGGCTGGTTCCTCTCGGCATCGGCCGTCGTCGGCTTTGCGGGTGCCTACAGTTTTAACTACATGCTACCTGCGGCAGGCGTGCGTGGTGCGGCCATCATCCGAACAGCGGGCCGTTATTTCGAACGCCTGGTCAGCCATGACGCCACCTTCCGCGTGCTGCAACATCTGCGAGTGTTCACCTTCAGTAAGCTTCTCCCTCTCTCCCCTGCCGGGCTGGCACGTTTTCGTCAGGGAGAATTGCTCAACCGTGTGGTTGCGGACGTCGATACGCTCGATCATCTTTATCTGCGCGTAATCTCTCCACTGATTGGCGCGTTGGTGGTTATTGTTGTGGTCACATTTGGCCTGAGCTTCCTCGATGTCACGCTCGCGTTGACCCTGGGTGGGATCATGCTCTTAACTCTGTTCGTGCTTCCGCCGCTGTTTTACCGTGCGGGAAAGCCTACGGGTGAGAGTCTGACGCAGCTGCGCGGTGAGTATCGCCAGCAGCTCACGTCCTGGCTGCACGGCCAGGCAGAACTCACTATTTTTGGCGCCAGTAACCGTTACCGCGAGCAAATGGAACAGACCGAGCTCAACTGGCACGAAGCCCAGCGTCGCCAGTCGGAACTGACCGCCCTGTCTCAGGCCGTGATGCTGTTGATTGGCGCGGCGGCTATCATCGCCATGCTGTGGATGGCGGCAGGCGGCGTGGGGGATAACAGCCAGCCTGGCGCGCTGATTGCGCTGTTTGTTTTCTGTGCGCTGGCGGCGTTCGAAGCACTTGCACCCGTGACCGGAGCATTCCAGCATCTGGGTCAGGTCATGGCTTCCGCTGTGCGGGTCACGGAGTTGACCAGTCAGTCGCCTGAAGTGACATTCCCGGAAGCGCATTCTGATGTCGCAGAACACATTAGCCTGACGCTGAAAAACGTTAGCTTCAGCTATCCCCAGCAAGCACAACTTGCACTGAACAAAATCAACCTGCAGGTGAATGCCGGTGAACATGTCGCCATTTTGGGCCGAACCGGGTGTGGGAAATCGACGTTGCTGCAATTGCTGACCCGAGCCTGGGACCCGCGACAAGGCGAACTGTTGCTGAATGACCAGCCAATCGCAGCACTGAATGAGTTAACGCTGCGCCGTTCTGCTAGCGTCGTCCCTCAGCGAGTGCATCTGTTCAGCGCCACACTTCGCGATAACCTGCTGCTGGCCGCTCCGTCAGCGTCCGACGAACAGCTCTCCGCAATCCTCACGCGCGTGGGCCTGGAAAAGTTACTGGAAGATGCAGGTCTGAACAGTTGGCTTGGCGAAGGTGGCCGTCAGCTTTCCGGTGGCGAACTCCGCCGTCTGGCGATTGCTCGCGCTTTGCTGCACGATGCACCGCTGATGCTGCTGGATGAACCCACTGAAGGGCTTGATGCCACAACGGAAAGCCAAATCCTTGATTTGCTGGCTGATGTGATGCAGGGCAAAACCGTCCTGATGGTCACTCACCGCCTGCGCGGACTGGCGCGTTTTAACCAAATAATTGTGATGGACAACGGGCAAATTATTGAGCAAGGTAATCACGCAGAATTGCTGGCCCAACAGGGGCGTTATTATCAGTTCAGACAGCGTCTGTAGACTACTATTCTCTATTATCAGGCGTGGAGTTGTGAAGTATGCGGCTGGTCCAGTTGTCACGTCATTCGATTACCTTCCCGTCTCCTGAAGGTGCCCTGCGTGAGCCCAATGGGTTGCTCGCGCTGGGCGGCGATCTCAGCCCTGCCCGGCTGCTGATGGCCTATCAACGCGGAATATTTCCCTGGTTTTCACCGGGCGATCCTATTTTGTGGTGGTCACCCGATCCCCGAGCCATTTTGTGGCCGGAGGAATTTCACGTCAGCCGCAGTATGAAGCGCTTCCATAAATCTTCGCCGTATCGCATCACGCTAAATCACGCCTTTGGCAGAGTGATTGAGGGGTGCGCAGGCGACAGAGATGAAGGCACGTGGATAACCGAAAGCATTGTTCTCGCCTATCATCGCTTGCATGAACTGGGTCACGCGCACTCTGTCGAAGTGTGGCTTGGTAACGAACTGGTGGGTGGCATGTATGGCGTAGCGCAAGGCGCGCTGTTCTGCGGGGAGTCAATGTTCAGCCGGGCGGAGAACGCATCGAAGAGCGCGCTGCTGGTGTTTTGTCAGGAATTTGCTCGCGAGGGCGGTAAGCTGATGGATTGCCAGGTGTTAAACAGCCATACCACTTCGCTTGGTGCCGTTGAAATCTCTCGTCGTGACTACCTTGAACACCTTGAAGCACTCCGTTCCCAGCCGCTTGCGGGGCATTTCTGGGTACCTCGCACACTGTTTATGCCAACAGTGTAAATGTTTTCGGCACATTTTTTGTCAGGGTGATATAATTGTGCCGGAAGTCGTTTCTGCCTGTTGCCCCGCCTTCGTTTGGACTCTCCCTCTTAAACGTTTGCACTCGTCATGCGGAGTGTGCGTGTGATTGTGGGCAATACGCAAAAACGATCCCTTTTACCCCTTACGCCACGCTTAAAGTGGAAAGATGACGGGTAAATCTTTACTTAATTGGTGAATTTCGGCATTATCTTGCCGGTTCAAAACTACGGTAGTGATACCCCAGAGGACTAGATGGCCAAAGAAGACAATATTGAAATGCAGGGTACCGTTCTCGAAACGTTACCTAACACTATGTTCCGCGTAGAGCTGGAAAACGGTCACGTGGTAACAGCGCATATCTCCGGTAAAATGCGTAAAAACTACATCCGCATTCTGACGGGCGACAAAGTGACTGTTGAGTTGACCCCGTACGACCTGAGCAAAGGCCGCATTGTCTTCCGTAGTCGCTAATCGCAATCAAGCCCCAAGGGCAACTGAATGCTGAAAGGTCGGGTCTTCCCGACCTTTTTTGTGGGCGCTGTTTGGTAACAAGTAGCCCGCCACCGTCGGCAATGGAATGGGTTGGTCGGGATAATCGGGCGAAGATCGTGGCGTGGGGGGATATGTCACGCGCCGGGTTTTGAGCCCGGCGAGTTGCGTGGATCAGGCGGACTGTACGGGGGCGAAACGTGGGGCTTTCAGTTCATACGTCATGTAGCCGACCAGCTCGTGTAAAAGCCCAGCAAGCGTCTCCGCATTCGGCTGTTGTGTTGTTTGCATCAGTGAAATGGCGGTGGCGTGGCAGTAGTCGCACTGAACGTCGGAATCGGCTGTCAGCCAGGCCTGCTGTTGTTCAGGCACTTCGTTAGCCGTCAGTTCGAGAATATGCATCTCACTCATATTTTCAGACAGCGCGTGCTTTAACGCATCCAGATAAGCCACCAGACAGCGGCAAACGGGCTGGTACTGCGCCACGGTCTGACAATCGAGCAGAATTTGCGTTAGCAATTCGCAGCGCTCGGCGAGATCGATAAAATCCGGGTGGCCAACGGTGAGTTCACTGTAGAGTTGGGGGATGATTTCTTGCGTTTTCATTGGTCGTATTTTCCTTGTGTTTATCTATACGACCGCCCATACGCCAGGATGGGCGGCGGACTGAACCGGTTGGCGTACCGATACGCAAGAAAAATCGGTGCTTCATAAGAAGCTCCGGTTCAGCCCACCATAATCTTACAGCAACATTTTTCGCTGCCAACAACAGATGAACTAATCCTAATGATGCCACTATAGAGCATCATTTCTTACGTATTCAGGACGCCAATCCCGACACCTGATTTTGCAGGTGCGCCCCCACCCTATCACTGTTTTTTTATCCAGCAATACCCACAATATAATTCTGGAAAGCGCCTCGCAAAGTTTCGCTTTGAGCCTGTTTTTTAGACGAAACACCGTGACTTTCTGTCCTGTCTGATGAAAAGTTAACGCTTGCGTTAAGTTAACTTATACATTAATGTCAGGCCAGGAAATGAGCACATTTGAATTAATTTATCACCAACAAGCCACCACTGAAATTCAGTTGGCTCTGCAACGATTCGAGGAGATGCTTGATGCCGAAAATCAGACTCTATACTCATGAAGAAGTGGAAGCCCTTGCGCTTACCACCCCGGAAGCCAGACAGGCCTACGAAGAAGCGGGTGAAGAATTCGCCCTGCTCGAACAATTAACGGAATGGCGCGAAAATGCTGGGCTGACCCGCGCGCAGGTCGCAGAAAAAATGGGCGTCAGCGCCCCTGCCATCAGCAGGCTGGAACACAATATTGATCGGGCCACCTGGACGACGCTTCGGCGTTATGCTGCAGCGTGCGGAATTACGCTCGCCATCACCGCTCATCCAAAAGCATAAAAAAACCGGGCGATTACCCGGTTCAGACTGCTGACAAAGAAGGAAAAAGCGTGGTTTTTCCTTCTTTGTGGTTATCAGCCGAAAATCAATACATTGATTTTCCTTGTTTTTTATTCGGTACCCTATGACAGATCTCATTCGTTAGAGGTTTGTCATCACTCTCAACCGGGCCTGAGCCCGGTTTGGTTTGTTATCACATCAGAAAACTTAGTGCGCAGCTTCCGCTTTGCGTTTTTGCGCAGCCTGGAAGTCATACGTCAGCGCGTTGTTCTTCGCGTCCAGGGCCACCGTCACCTGACCACCGTCCACCAGTGAACCAAACAGCAGTTCGTTGGCGAGCGGTTTCTTCAGGTTGTCCTGAATCACACGCACCATTGGACGTGCGCCCATTGCGCGGTCGTAGCCTTTTTCTGCCAGCCAGTTGCGTGCTTCCTGGCTGACTTCCAGCGACACCCCTTTCTGATCAAGCTGCACCTGCAGTTCAACAATGAACTTGTCGACAACCTGATGGATAACCTCGGTCGAGAGGTGATCGAACCAGATAATGTTGTCGAGACGGTTACGGAACTCCGGCGTGAAGATTTTTTTGATCTCTTCCATCGCATCGGTGCTGTTATCCTGGTGGATCAGGCCGATGGATTTACGCTCCGTTTCACGCACCCCTGCGTTGGTGGTCATCACCAGCACCACGTTGCGGAAGTCCGCTTTGCGCCCGTTGTTGTCGGTCAGCGTGCCGTTGTCCATCACCTGCAGCAGCAGGTTGAAAACATCCGGGTGCGCTTTCTCGATTTCATCCAGCAGCAGCACCGCGTGAGGATGCTTAATCACGGCATCTGTCAGCAAACCGCCCTGATCAAAACCAACGTAGCCCGGAGGCGCACCAATCAGGCGGCTCACCGTGTGGCGTTCCATGTATTCGGACATATCGAAGCGCAGCAGTTCAATGCCTAGCGCTTTCGACAGCTGGACCGTCACCTCGGTTTTCCCGACCCCGGTTGGCCCGGCGAACAGGAAGGAACCGACAGGTTTGTGATCCTGCCCAAGCCCGGCACGGCTCATCTTGATGGCTTCGGTTAAGGCCTCAATGGCTTTATCCTGACCAAAGACCAGCATTTTCAGGCGGTCGCCCAGATTTTTCAGCGTGTCACGATCGCTTTGCGACACGCTCTTCTCTGGAATACGCGCGATGCGTGCCACCACGGACTCGATATCCGCCACATTGACGGTTTTCTTGCGTTTGCTGACCGGCATCAGACGCGCACGGGCGCCTGCTTCATCAATCACGTCGATTGCCTTATCCGGCAGATGACGGTCGTTGATGTATTTCACCGCCAGTTCAACCGCTGCACGCACCGCTTTGGCGGTGTAGCGCACGTCATGGTGAGCTTCGTATTTTGGTTTCAGACCGTTAATGATTTGTACGGTCTCTTCCACGGAAGGCTCAGTCACATCAATTTTCTGGAAGCGACGCGCCAGAGCACGGTCTTTTTCGAAAATATTGCTGAATTCCTGATAGGTGGTCGAGCCAATCACCCGGATCTTGCCGCTCGAAAGCAGCGGTTTAATCAGGTTAGCGGCATCCACCTGGCCGCCGGATGCCGCACCCGCACCGATAATGGTGTGGATCTCATCGATAAACAGGATGCTGTTGGTATCCTGCTCCAGCTGTTTAAGCAGCGCTTTAAAGCGTTTTTCAAAATCACCGCGATATTTGGTGCCCGCCAGCAGCGAACCGATATCGAGTGAGTAGAGAGTGCAATCGGCTATCACTTCCGGTACGTCGCCCTGCACGATACGCCAGGCGAGCCCTTCGGCAATGGCGGTTTTCCCGACGCCGGATTCACCGACCAGCAACGGGTTATTTTTACGGCGACGGCATAACACCTGAATGGCACGCTCAAGCTCCTTGTCGCGACCAATCAGCGGATCAATGCCGCCCACGCGAGCAAGCTGATTGAGGTTGGTGGTGAAGTTTTCCATACGATCCTCCCCGCCTGCTTGCTCTTCGGTATTGGGTTGGCTTCCGGAATCGGAAGACTGGCTCGGCTCGTCTTTACGCGTGCCGTGGGAGATGAAGTTCACCACATCAAGACGGCTCACTTCATGCTTGCGCAGCAGATAAGCCGCCTGCGACTCCTGCTCGCTGAAAATGGCCACCAGCACATTCGCTCCGGTCACTTCACTGCGACCTGACGACTGCACATGGAAAACGGCACGCTGTAATACACGCTGGAAGCTGAGCGTCGGCTGAGTGTCGCGCTCTTCTTCGCTGGCAGGCAGAACCGGCGTGGTTTGTTCGATGAAGGCTTCGAGTTCCTGACGTAGCGCCACCAGATCCACGGAGCAGGCTTCCAGCGCTTCGCGGGCGGATGGGTTGCTGAGCAAAGCCAGCAACAGATGCTCGACGGTCATAAACTCATGACGGTGCTCGCGCGCTCTGGCGAAAGCCATGTTTAAACTGAGTTCCAGTTCTTGATTGAGCATAGGCACCTCCCCCAATTATGGCCTGTCATCAGGCCTGTTCCAACGTACACAGCAACGGATGCTCGTTCTCCTTGGCATAACTGTTCACCATCGCCACTTTGGTTTCCGCCACTTCTGCAGTAAAAACGCCGCAGATAGCTTTGCCTTGATAGTGAACCGTGAGCATCAGTTGCGTTGCACGTTCTACATCATAAGAAAAGAATTTCTGTAACACGTCAATAACAAACTCCATCGGCGTGTAATCATCGTTGAGCAATATTACTTTATACATCGACGGCGGTTGTAGCGCATCGCGTACCTGGTCTTTCGTCAGCTGGTCAAAATCCAGCCAGTCACGAGTCTTACCCATTGTCAGTATTCATCTTCGGTTACGGCCCCGGCGGGATGCTTCCCGTCACTGACCAGAGCCTGTCTTCATTGAATCTACAGTAAAGAGTAGATAACTTTCCTCTATTCCTGCCATTCGCCATTCCTGCTATTCGCGACGCTCGTCACAATCCTGGCAATAGCGTTAACTGCTTCAAATTTTGATGCATTTTACGCCAAACTTCGCACTCTGCCGCTTGACGCGTTGCCTGTTTTATCTAAATTGTACAGGAGAGAGTTGGCGAGGTTTTGAACAACCCGACCACTCCACCACCGGTTCTTTCCATCTGATTATAAGATTTACGAAGGATGTCGAAGTATGGAAATGGGTACTGTTAAGTGGTTTAACAACGCTAAAGGGTTCGGCTTCATCTGCCCTGAAGGCGGCGGCGAAGACATTTTCGCTCATTACTCAACCATCCAGATGGATGGCTACAGAACGTTAAAAGCCGGACAAGCCGTCCGGTTTGATGTCCACCAGGGGCCAAAAGGCAATCACGCCAGCGTGATTGTCCCGGTTGTTGCGGAAGCCGTCGCGTAACGCATCCGTTCCATTGTGGACATCCTGCAGTCAAAATGCCAGTCCTGATGACTGGCATTTTTATTGCCTTTACTCTCTCGCCAGCGCATCCACCGGGTCGAGCCTTGCGGCATTTCTTGCCGGTAACCAACCAAACAAAACGCCCGTCAACGTCGAACAAATAAACGCCATCAGCAGCGCCAGCGGAGAAAAACCGATGCCCCAGTCAGGTAAAAAGAGCTGCAACGTGAAGGCGATCAGTAAAGATAATCCGACCCCCATCGCGCCGCCTACCAGACACACCAGGACAGCTTCAATTAAAAACTGTTGCAGTACATCGCTTGCTCTGGCTCCGACAGCCATGCGAATACCGATTTCCCGGGTACGTTCCGTGACCGACACCAGCATGATATTCATCACCCCAATGCCACCAACAACCAGTGAAATGACCGCCACCAGCGTTAAAAAAAGCTGAAGTGTATGTGTGGTCCGTTCCGCCGTTTTCAAGAGACTGTCCATATTCCAGGCAAAGAAATCCTTCTTGCCGTGACGTAAAGACAGCAGTCGCGTGAGCTGTTGTTCTGCCAGCGCGCTGTCATGCCCGTCTTTCACACGGACCGTAATTGAATTGAGCCACGACTGCCCCATCACACGCCCGGCCATCGTGCTGTACGGCAGCCAGACGCGCAAAATTTTACTGCTGCCAAACATGCCCTGCTTCTCATCTGCAACGCCGATGACCGTGGCAGGCATATTCCCGACCAGAATAATTTCCCCCACCACGTTGGCCTTGTTGGGGAAAAGCTGGCGACGGGTATTGCTGTCAAGCACCACCACCTGCGCCCGCCCGTTTAGCTGCACCTCGTTGAAGGTATTCCCTTCGCTGAAGGTCATGCCGTAGACGTTAAAATACTGCGTGCCCACGCCCTCGGCACTGGCTGACACATCCGTATTGCCCACGCGCAGGCGCAAGCTTTTGGAGACTGCTGGCGTGGCGGATTGCACCCAAGGCTGCTTCTGGATTGCCAGCAAATCGTCATAGGTCAGCGCCTGCTGATATTGCGGATCGTCATCGCCAAAATCTTTGCCCGGGTAAACATCAATGGTGTTGGTACCAATCGCGCGGATATCGGCCAGCACCATCTGTTTGGCGGCATCACCCACCACCACAATCGAGACCACAGAGGCGATACCGATAATGATGCCGAGCATCGTTAACAACGTACGCATCTTATTCGCCGCCATCGCCAGCCACGCCATGGTCAGCGCTTCCCGGAAGCTGCTCACAAACTGCCGCCAGCCAGGGGTTCCGGACTCAACGGTATTAACCGCCGCAGGAGCGCCAGTCAGCTTCGACGGCGGGTTGTTGATAATCTCCCCGTCGCGGATTTCAATGATGCGTTCAGCCTGAGCCGCCACCAGCGGATCGTGCGTGACGATAATGACCGTGTGGCCCTGCGCTTTGAGCTGATGCAGGATAGCCATCACTTCTTCGCCAGAATGGCTGTCGAGCGCACCAGTGGGCTCATCCGCCAGAATAACCTGACCACCGTTCATCAAAGCACGAGCAATACTGACACGTTGCTGCTGCCCGCCTGAAAGTTGTGATGGTTGATAGTCCGCACGGTCGCCAAGCCCCAGACGCTGAAGCAGCTCCAGTGCTCGCTCAAATCTGCGTTTGCGCTCGGTTCCGGCATAGACGGCGGGCACTTCAACGTTTTGCGCGGCACTCAGGTGCGAAAGCAAATGGTAACGCTGAAAAATAAAACCAAAATGTTCACGGCGTAAACGAGCCAACGCATCGCCATCGAGCGTTGCAACGTCAGTACCTGCGACCCGATAAGTGCCGCTGGTCGGTTTATCAAGGCAGCCGAGAATGTTCATTAGCGTCGATTTACCGGAACCCGAGGCCCCGACAATCGCCACCATTTCACCCGCATGAATGCTGAGCGTAATGCCCTTCAGCACTTCAACGCTGCTGTCGCCGGAAGGATAACTGCGGCGAATGTTGCTCAGGTCAAGCAACGCGGTCATTTAGCGGCTCCCGGTTTTCCCTCGCCGGTAATCACTTCGTCGCCCTCTTCCAGCCCTTTCACCACTTCCACATCGGTGTCGTTACGCGAACCAATGCTGATTTCACGCTCCTTCACTTCGCCATTACGCAGCAGACGCACGTTATAGCGGTTGTCTCCGGTGGCATCGCCAAGCGCAGAAAGCGGAATGCTCAACACATTACTGACGCCTGCCAGTTGGATATGAACCTGAGCGGTCATTTCCAGACGAAGCACGCCCTGTGGGTTAGGCACCTCGAAACGAGCGTAATAGAAAATGGCGTCATTCACTTTTTCCGGTGTGGGCAAAATGTCTTTCAACGTACCTTCATAGCGCGTCAACGGGTCGCCCAGCACGGTGAACCAGGCTTTTTGCCCCGGTTTGAGATGAATCACATCCGCTTCAGACACCTGAGCTTTCACCAGCATGGTGCTGAGATCAGCCAGGGTCAGAATGTTTGGCGCTTGCTGCGCGGCAATCACGGTCTGGCCTTGCAACGTAGTAATTTGCGTCACTTCGCCTGCCATTGGGGCCAGAATACGGGTGTAATCCAGATTTGTTTTGGCCGTATCAAGCGTGGCCTGATTCCGTTTGATCTGCGCGTCGATCGTACCAATCTGCGCTTCTTTCACCGCCACATCGGTCGCGGTGGTATCGAGATCCTGACGTGAAATGAGCTGTTTAGCCGCCAGTTGCTGATTACGCGCATAAGTGACCTGAGCCAGCTTGCGTTCGGCGATAGCCTGCAGGCGCTGCGCACGCAGTTCCATCAGCGTGGCTTCGACTTCTTTGATCTGGTTCTGCGCCTGTTCCGGGTCGATAACGCCCAGCAGCTGATCTTTCTTGACCTTATCGCCAATATTCACCGACAGCGTTTTCAACTGACCGCTAACCTGCGCCCCGACGTCAACCTTGCGCAGCGCGTCCAGCTTTCCGGTGGCGAGCACGCTTTGTTGCAAATCGCCCTTCCGGACAATCAGCGTCTGGTATTGCGGCTGTGGCGCGTTTAGCGTGCCCCACAACCAGAATCCTGCCAGTACCAACAACACGGCAAGAAACAAATACGTTTTTCTGCGCTTTCCCTTCAGATTCATAAAAATCCCGAATGTTGTGCCCTGAGCCGATTGTATCTAAACATTTCATCAACGGAACCCTCTCTTTTGTTTTACTCCCTAAACCGTTGAACTGACGTTGACCTGCCTGCTGATTAAATGAGCTTTTCTCCTGTTGGCAAGGCCTTTTCTTATGTCACTCATTGCAGAACACGCTTACTCACAAACAACGAGACCAGAATCGGGCAAACAACTTTTCCGGCTTCTCAGCCGTGGAGAGTTAACACCAGGTCTGGCCTGGCAAAATCCGGCCTACCGCCGCAAATTTATTCTGCGCTCCATGCTCACGCCATTCAGTACCTCAACGCTGCTTTCTCGCCTGGCAGCGCTTGCGCAATTGCCCCAAATGTTGAAAGTGCAACCGGGCCTGCCGTGTCGTCTGCATCGCCCATGGCTTTCCATGAATATGCCACGCAAACAGGCCGCCGGCGCGCTGGTGTGGCACTACGAGCGCATGTCTGACCGGCTTCCTGAGTGGGTGATGAACGGGTACTTAAGCCAGAGCGGCGTCACCCTGGCGACGTTGACCGGACGTGATGAAACGACTTACAGCATTCGTCTTCTCGCCGACGCCTTTTTGGATAAAGAAGGTGAAGCCACGCTTATCTTTTGCGATGCACAAGACACCGTTCTGGCGGAGCTAACCTTCACCCTCTGCCCGTTTAAAGGGAAAGAGACGCTGTACATCGGCGGCATGCAGGGGGCGAAATCCCATGTGCCACATGAGAGCATTCAAAGCGCGACCAAGTCCTGCAACGGCCTGTTCCCGAAACGTCTGCTGGTCGAAGCGGCGATGGTGATGGCCCAGCAGATGGGTGTCAGCGCGATCCGTGCGGTCAGTAACGAAACGCATATTTACCGTAACGTTCGCTATCGGAAGAAAAAGCAGGGTCAGCTTCGTGCCGATTACAACAGCTTTTGGGAATCGCTCGGCGCAACCGCAGACAGCAATGGCGATTTTCTGCTGCCGCTGACCATTCCACGCAAGCCAATGGAAGAGATTGCCAGCAAGAAGCGCTCTGAATACCACCGTCGCTACGAATTACTCGACAGCCTGCAAGCGCAGACACACAACGTCTGCCGGGGCTAGTCCGCTCGCCCGCGTGCCAGCCACAGCACGCGGGAGAACATTTTGTGCAGCAGGTTCGGCACGGCTTCCACGCCGCGCCGCCCAGCTTCCATCGCCACCTCAATCGCCAGATCGGGCTTCGATGAGCGATGAATGGCTTTAACGATCACTCGCCGCATGTTCATGGGAACCCCTTCCGGAATTTGCGCCACCCGGTGATACACATCGTCAAACCCCTGACGATACATAAAGTGTTCCATATCGAGCGCAGGCAGCGTGGTCAGATGATGGCGTTCCAGCTCGCGGTCATTATTCAGCAGGCTACGCACCGTAGCGGCGTATTTCTTGCCCGCCTCGTCACCATCGACCAGCACATGCCATTCGATACCCATCCGTCGGGCAAATTTAATCAGTGGCTTCAGGCCTGACTGAGCAAACTCAATCACCTTAATCCCTTCCGCATCAAAGTGATGCCCACACTGACGAGCCAGTTCGTTAATCACCCACGTTTCCGTTTCGCCTTCCACCAACAGCCAGCAGCGAGAAAAAAGCGAGGAAGCGCGATTAAAGCGAATATGAAAGGCGATGCGCCGATTGTCTTCCGCGTTCAGGCCATCTGGCCCCAGCCGCCAGGCAGCGACGCGAGAAGAATCACGCACCAGCCGGCAAACATGTTCAACGGGCGTCATGGAGAGCAGCTCGCCGGAATTGGTCGTGGTGATACGTTGCAGCGGCAGCAGATTCAACAGATTCCACGCCACCGACAGCATAATGGGATGGAGCCGGGTTTCGGGATCTTCCACCAGCAGCAAAGGGCGCGCGTCTCTGTCCAGCCTGACGGTGCCTTTAGCCTGTAATAACGTCGAAAACAGCCCCAACAAAATCACCCGATGGCTGCGGCCCCCGGGCTTGTCGATCATGCGGTTGATGATATCGAGATAACGCCAGCTGCGCTGCTCATCGTGCGAGCGACGACGCATTAGCCGATGACGGGATTCGGCAGTGCCTTGTTCAGAAAAATAATGTTCAAGCAGTTGCACCATCGCCGATAGCCCCTGGCGTATCTGGCCATCGGAAAGGTTTTGAGGGCTGGTGACCAACTCGCGTGAGAGGAAATCAAGCTGGCGGGCGGTAATTTCCACATCGGGCATATTTGGCACCGTGCCGTTACGAATCCGCCGCATAAAGCGCGCATCACGTAAACGCAATACTGGCATCAGCCGCACCAGATGGCGTGCCTGGTCATCAATATCGGCAAAGGACAGCGATTCCCCGCGACCATCAATAAAACTGCGCAAAGTCATCACGCTGTTATCTTCCGCCAGTTCCCCTTCAAGCCGGTAGAAAATACGCTGATAACCGTCGTCACAAGGCACCCAACATTCAGATAAAGGGCGATAGCGGCGCACGCGATGGCGACCCGGTTCAAGTTCACGGAAAGTCAGAATGATATGCAGATGGTGTTCGCGGCCCTGCACATCCCCCGGCGGAAACCAGAAATCCTCGCGGACAAAATGGTAGAGATCGAATTCCGGTGACAGCAGCAACGTCAGAGCATCCAGCAGGCTCGATTTACCCCAGGCGTTTTCACCTATCAGCACGTTATTTTGTTCCAGCATCAACGACAAACGATTGATACCACGAAAACCCACAATTTCTACTCGTTCGAGAAGCATATGCCCTCCGCCTGAAAACATCCCTTTCCTTACAGCAGTATAGCGGTACGCCCCCGGCGACGACACCCGGAAAAAAGTTATGTTATGACAAAAAATGTCCAGATTATTTTTGGGGCGAAACGAATAACCCTGTAGTTAATAAACCTATGTGATAAAAAAATTCTGAACCTCCCATTTGATAATCTGGAATTAATCTATACTGGAAATATCCGAATTTTACCCAAGGGACTCCTGCAAATTGCCTTAAATCAAGATTAGTGAAGTTATTTAACTGGTGAAGGGATGACTTCGTTTTTAAAATAACGGCTCTTAATTATGTCGTCTTCCCTTAGTGGCGATAAATAATGTCCGGTGCAGGATTTCCTGACACCGTCACTGTTATTTCTTTGAGGTGGTTATGTTCAGAAAACTGGCAGCAGAATGCTTTGGTACATTCTGGCTTGTATTCGGTGGTTGTGGTAGTGCGGTTCTGGCTGCGGCTTTTCCGGAATTAGGGATTGGTTTTGCTGGCGTCGCGCTGGCATTTGGTTTAACCGTTCTGACCATGGCTTATGCCGTTGGTCATATTTCCGGTGGTCATTTCAACCCAGCGGTGACTTTAGGTTTGTGGGCGGGCGGTCGCTTCCCGGCGAAAGACATTATCGGTTATATCATCGCGCAAGTTGTCGGCGGTATTATTGCAGCAGCCATTCTTTATCTGATTGCCAGCGGTAAAACCGGCTTTGATGCAGCGGCCAGTGGTTTTGCTTCTAACGGTTACGGCGAACATTCACCAGGCGGTTACTCCATGCTTTCCGCTATTGTGATTGAAATTGTGCTGACCTGTGGCTTCCTGATGGTTATCCACGGTGCAACCGATAAAAATGCACCCGCCGGTTTTGCGCCAATCGCAATCGGTCTGGCACTGACGCTGATTCATCTGATCAGCATTCCAGTGACCAACACCTCTGTGAACCCGGCGCGTAGCACCGCGGTGGCTATCTTCCAGGGTGGCTGGGCGTTGCAGCAGCTGTGGCTGTTCTGGGTGATGCCAATCATCGGCGGTATCCTCGGGGGTGTGCTGTACCGCACATTGCTTGAGAAAAAATAAGTTTTAGACATTCCCCGAAGGCCCGGCAAATGCCGGGCTTTTTCTTTTTTCGGGTGGCTTTACTCGCTCGGGCTCTTTCGGTAGTGTCTGGTGTGCTTTTTCCACACTAAAGGTCTGGGTCTTTCATGTTTTCAGGATTGCTGATTATTCTTGTGCCACTGATTGTGGGTTACTTGATCCCGCTGCGTAGCCGCCCGGCGCTGCAGCTGATTAACCGCCTGCTGAGCTGGATTGTTTACGTCATTCTCTTTTTCATGGGGATTAGCCTGGCCTTCCTGGATAATCTCGCCAGCAATCTGTTAGCTATTCTTCATTATTCCGCTGTCAGTATTACGGTTATTCTGCTGTGCAATATTATTGCCCTGCTGTGGCTGGAACGCGCCCTCCCCTGGCGTCATCATCACGCCCAGGAAAAATTGCCTTCACGTATTGCCATGGCGCTGGAGTCATTACAGCTTTGCGGTGTGGTATTACTTGGCTTCCTGCTTGGGTTGACCGGCTGGCCCGTTTTACAACATGCCACCGAAGCCAGCGAATATACCCTTATTTTCCTTTTATTCCTGATTGGTATTCAGTTACGCAATAATGGCATGACCCTGAAACAGATTATCCTTAATCGTCGGGGAATGATGGTTGCCGTGGTCGTGACAGTCAGTTCACTGGCGGGCGGTATCATCAATGCCTTTATTCTCGGGTTGCCACTGAAAACGGGCCTCGCCATGGCTTCCGGATTTGGCTGGTATTCCCTGTCCGGTATTTTGATGACCGAAGCATTTGGCCCGGTGATTGGCAGCGCCGCCTTTTTCAACGATCTCGGCCGCGAATTAATTGCCATTATGTTGATTCCAGGATTGGTGCAACGCAGCCGCTCCACGGCGTTGGGCCTGTGTGGGGCAACGTCGATGGACTTCACGCTGCCGGTCTTACAGCGCTCTGGTGGGCTTGAAATCGTCCCTGCGGCCATCGTCCACGGCTTTATTTTAAGCCTGTTAGTCCCGCTGCTGATGGCCTTCTTCACGGCGTAATACCTCTATGGCGGTAGCTTTCTGCCGCCAAAATTGCTTTAAATCAATCTCCCTTTAAGTTGCCACACAAAACCCTTTTCAGCGTTTCTGACGAGGCTTAATCTTAAACATGCATTTTAAATATAACTTAAAGGATCTGATCATGTTTTGTGTGCAATGTGAACAAACAATTCGTACGCCAGCGGGCAATGGCTGCGCTTACGCGCAAGGGATGTGTGGCAAAACGGCACAGACCTCTGATCTGCAGGATTTGCTGATTGCTACGCTGCAAGGGCTTTCCGCCTGGGCAGTCAAAGCCCGTGAGTTCAACATCATCCATCATGAAGTCGACAGCTTTGCCCCTCGCGCCTTCTTTTCGACCCTCACCAACGTGAATTTTGATTCCCCACGAATCGTCGGTTACGCGCGCGAAGCCATTGCCCTGCGCGAAGCGCTGAAAGCTGAGTGTCTGAACATTGATGCAAACGTTGCTGTTGATAATCCGATGGCCGGTCTGCAACTGGTCAGCGACGATCTCGGCGAGTTGCAGCGTCAGGCCGAAGCCTTTACGCCAAACAAAGACAAAGCCACCATCGGCGACAACATTCTTGGCCTGCGCCTGCTGTGCCTGTACGGCCTGAAAGGCGCGGCAGCCTACATGGAACACGCCCACGTCCTTGGCCAGTACGACAACGCCATTTACGCCCAGTATCACCAGATTATGGCGTGGCTCGGCACCTGGCCTGCGGACATGAACGCGCTGCTTGAGTGCTCGATGGACATCGGCCAGATGAACTTCAAAGTGATGAGCATTCTGGATGCCGGGGAAACCAACGCCTACGGGCACCCAACACCAACGCAGGTCAACGTGAAAGCGGTGGCAGGCAAAGCGATTTTGATTTCCGGTCACGACCTGAAAGATCTCTATAACCTGCTGCTGCAAACCGAAGGCACCGGCGTCAACATCTACACCCACGGCGAAATGCTGCCCGCGCACGGCTACCCTGAACTGCGTAAATTCAAGCATCTGGTCGGGAACTACGGCAGCGGCTGGCAGAACCAGCAGGTTGAATTTGCCCGCTTCCCGGGCCCGGTGCTGATGACCTCCAACTGCATCATCGACCCAACAGTCGGTGATTACGACAACCGCATCTGGACACGCAGCATCGTCGGCTGGCCGGGCGTGAACCACCTGGAAGGCGACGATTTCGCCCCGGTTATCGCTCAGGCACAAAGCATGGCGGGCTTCCCGTACAGTGAAATTGAGCATCTGATCACCGTCGGATTTGGCCGCCAAACTCTGCTGGGCGCGGCAGATACCCTCATCGATCTGGTTAGCCGTGAAAAACTACGCCACATCTTCCTCGTTGGCGGCTGCGACGGCGAACGTACCGAGCGCAGCTACTTCACCGATTTTGCTACCAGCGTGCCGGATGACTGCCTGGTGATGACCCTCGCCTGTGGCAAATATCGCTTTAACAAACTGGATTTCGGCAACATTGAAGGCCTGCCGCGCCTGGTCGATGCCGGTCAGTGTAATGACGCCTACTCCGCCATCATTCTGGCTGTCACTCTGGCGGAAAAACTGGGCTGCGGCGTGAACGATCTGCCGCTGTCGCTGGTGCTCTCCTGGTTTGAACAGAAAGCGATTGTTATTCTGCTGACGCTGCTTTCGCTCGGTGTGAAAAACATCGTCACCGGGCCAACGGCACCGGGCTTCCTGACGCCAGATCTGTTAGCTGTGCTGAACGAAAAATTTGGTCTGCGTTCCATCACCAACGTCGAGCAAGACTTGCAGCAAATGCTGTGCGCGTAAGGAGAAACCCATGACCATGCCAACTCCACAGTGCCCATGGCGGATGCAGGTCCATCACATTCATCAGGAAACACCGGATGTGTGGACGCTTTCCCTGCTGTGTCACGACTATTACCCTTACCGAGCCGGGCAATATGCGCTGGTGAGTATCGGTAATTCTGCCGACACGCTGCGCGCCTATACGCTCTCTTCCACGCCGGGTGTGAGCGAATACATCACGCTGACCGTTCGCCGCATCGAGGACGGTAAAGGTTCAGGCTGGCTGACGCGTGAAGTTAAGCGCGGCGACTACCTGTGGCTGTCCCATGCGCAAGGTGAATTTACCTGTGAAGACAAACCGACAGACAAGCTGTTGCTTCTCGCGGCGGGCTGCGGCGTCACGCCGATCATGTCGATGCGCCGTTGGCTGGCGAAGTATCGCCCGGAAGCGGATGTGCAGGTGATTTTCAGCGTGCGTTCGCCACAGGATGTGATTTTTGCCGATGAATGGCGCGACTATCCGGTGACGCTGGTCGCCGAGAATAATGCCACGCACGGCTTTGTTTCCGGGCGGCTGACAACCTCGCTGCTGGAATGCGTGCCGGAGTTGGCTTCCCGTACCGTAATGAGTTGCGGCCCTGCGCCTTATATGCAGTGGGTTGAAGAGAACGTTAAAGCGCTAGGCGTCACGCGTTTCTTCAAAGAGCAGTTCTTTACGCCTGTCGCAGAAGCCGCCACCAGCGGAGTGAAATTCACCAAGCTGCAACCGGAGAAGGAATTTTTTGCGCCAGTTGGCACCACGTTACTGGCTGCGCTGGAAAGCAATAAAGTGCCCGTGAACGCGGCCTGTCGGGCGGGTGTTTGCGGGAGTTGTAAAACGAAGGTTGTTTCGGGCGAGTACACCGTCAGCAGTACCATGACGCTGACAGAGGCAGAAGTGGCGAGTGGCTACGTGCTGGCCTGCTCCTGCCATCCTCAAGGGAATTTGGTGCTGGCCTGATAAAAAATGCCTGGTGGCGCAATGCTTACCGGGCCGACAAAGGCATCGAACCGTAGGCCGGGCAAACACAGTGCCGCCCGGCAAAGTCCCCGCGATAACCTCACCGTGGGGATTTTTTATTTCCAGGCTGAATCTTTTGCCAGAGCAAAACGGCCTGCGCCCAGGAAAGCAACAGCCAGCGAGCCGATAAAGAAATACACCAGGCTTTCAATCGCCCACGCGCCCACAACGTCCAGAGCAAAGGTTTTGCCTGTACCGACCATCAACCACGCCACAACCATGGTAAACGCCAGCACCAGCGCAGCAGGACGAGTCAGAATGCCCAGAATAATCAGAATTGGCGCAACCACTTCGCCAATCAGCACCCCGTAGGCAATAAACCCTGGCAACCCTTTCGCCACCAGCATGCCGCTAATGCCCTCAACGCCGCCAAACAATTTGTGCAGACCGTGAAACAGCATCAGCCCACCCACCGCCAGGCGCAGCAACAGTTTGCCCAGATCATCACAAGCCAGCATTTTATTGATTGTATTTAACAATGATTTAACCATTTGAACCTATTCCCTGTTTTCCCACAAGTAGAACCAGCTTATGCCGAATCATTACGCAAATAAACCTGCTGAAAATAAGGGGATTTTGCCAGGCAGGCAAGCGAGTTTCATCTAAGCTTGTAAGCGCCAGCACAAAAAGGAGAAGGAATTTATGAAACAAACTGTGGCAGCTTATATTGCGAAAATGCTTGAACAAGCCGGGGTAAAACGTATCTGGGGCGTAACCGGAGACTCCCTCAACGGGCTCAGCGATAGCCTCAACCGAATGGGCACCATCGAGTGGATGTCCACTCGTCACGAAGAAGTGGCCGCCTTTGCAGCAGGCGCAGAAGCGCAGTTAACCGGTGAACTGGCGGTCTGTGCCGGGTCATGTGGGCCAGGAAACCTACATCTGATCAACGGGTTATTCGACTGCCACCGCAACCACGTTCCCGTATTGGCGATTGCCGCACACATTCCTTCCAGTGAAATCGGCAGCGGCTATTTCCAGGAAACTCACCCACAAGAGCTCTTCCGCGAGTGCAGCCACTACTGTGAGCTGGTCTCGACGCCAGAACAGATCCCCCAGGTGCTGGCGATTGCCATGCGCAAAGCCGTGCTCAACCGAGGCGTTTCAGTGGTGGTGTTACCCGGAGACGTGGCGCTGAAGCCCGCGCCAGAAACGGCCAGTACGCATTGGTATTCCGCCCCGCAGCCCGTTGTGGTGCCTGAAATGGCAGAACTGCACAAGCTCGCCCAGTTGCTGCGCTACTCCAGCAATATCACCCTGATGTGCGGCAGTGGGTGTGCAGGCGCGCATAAAGAGCTGCTGGAATTTGCCGGAAAACTGAAAGCGCCGATTGTTCACGCGATGCGCGGCAAAGAGCATGTGGAATACGACAATCCTTACGATGTCGGGATGACCGGGCTCATCGGATTCTCTTCAGGTTTCCATACCATGATGAATGCCGACACCCTGATTTTGCTCGGCACCCAGTTCCCTTATCGCGCCTTTTATCCGACCGACGCCAAAATCATCCAGATTGACATCAATCCGGCCAGCATTGGCTCGCACAGCAAAGTGGATATGGCGCTGGTCGGCGACATCAAAACCACCCTGGCAACGCTGACGCCGCTGCTGGAAGAGAAAACAGACCGCCGCTTCCTTGATAAAGCACTGGAACATTATCGCGAAGCGCGTAAAGGGCTTGATGACCTGGCGAAACCCAGCGAAAAAGCCATTCACCCGCAATATCTGGCGCAGCAGATCAGCCACTTCGCTGCCGATGACGCCATTTTTACCTGTGATGTCGGCACCCCAACCGTCTGGGCGGCACGTTACCTCAAGATGAACGGCAAGCGTCGCCTGCTCGGTTCCTTCAACCACGGTTCGATGGCTAATGCCATGCCGCAAGCGCTGGGTGCTAAAGCCACCGCGCCAGAGCGGCAGGTGGTGGCGATGTGCGGCGACGGCGGTTTCAGTATGTTGATGGGCGATTTTCTCTCAGTCGCACAGCTCAAACTTCCGGTGAAAATCATCGTCTTTAACAACAGCGTGCTCGGTTTTGTGGCGATGGAAATGAAAGCCGGAGGCTACCTCACCGACGGCACTGAACTGCATGACACCAACTTCGCGCGCATCGCTGAAGCCTGCGGCATAACCGGCATCCGCGTGGAGAAAGCCGCCGATCTTGATGAAGCCCTGCAACAAGCATTCAGCACAGACGGCCCCGTATTGGTGGATGTGGTCGTGGCGAAGGAAGAGCTGGCCATCCCACCGCAAATCAAGCTTGAACAAGCGAAAGGTTTTAGCCTGTATATGCTCCGCGCCATCATCAGCGGACGCGGGGATGAAGTTATCGAACTGGCGAAAACCAACTGGCTCAGGTAAAAAGAGAGGCATAACCCTGATGCAAAAAAGGAAATGCCGTGATCGATTTACGTAGTGATACCGTGACCCGTCCGAGTCGTGCCATGCTCGAAGAGATGATGGCCGCCCCGGTCGGGGATGATGTGTACGGGGATGACCCGACCGTCAATGAACTGCAACGTTATGCGGCAGAGCTGGGTGGCAAAGAAGCCGCCCTGTTTTTGCCAACGGGAACCCAGGCCAATCTGGTGGCGTTGCTGAGCCACTGTGAGCGCGGCGAAGAGTACATTGTCGGCCAGGGCGCGCATAACTATCTGTATGAAGCTGGCGGGGCCGCCGTGCTTGGCAGTATTCAGCCACAGCCTATCGACGCCGCGCCCGACGCGACGTTACCGCTCGATAAAGTGGCGGCAAAAATCAAAGCCGACGATATCCACTTTGCCCGCACCAAATTGCTCAGCCTGGAAAACACCCATAACGGTAAAGTGCTGCCGCGCGAATACCTGAAAGCAGCGTGGGAATTTACCCGTGAACGCAAGCTTGGCCTGCACGTTGACGGCGCGCGTATCTTTAACGCCATTGTCGATTACGGCTGCGAGCTGAAAGACGTCACGCAATACTGCGACTCCTTCACTATTTGCCTGTCAAAAGGCCTCGGCACGCCGGTGGGGTCACTGCTGGTCGGCAGCACGGAGTACATCAAACGCGCCAACCGCTGGCGTAAAATGACCGGCGGCGGCATGCGTCAGGCGGGCATTCTGGCGGCGGCTGGCCTGTATGCGCTGAAAAACAACGTTCAGCGTTTGCAGGAAGACCACGACAACGCCGCCTGGATGGCGACAGCGCTGAAGGAAATTGGTGCGGACGTGATGCGCCACGACACCAACATGCTGTTCGTGCGTGTGGGGGAAGAAAATGCCGCGGCACTCGGCGAACATCTGCGTGCCAACGGCATTCTGATTAACGCCTCGCCTGTCGTGCGTCTGGTGATGCACCTGGATGTCAGCCGTGAGCAGTTGACTGAAGTGGTTCGCCACTGGCAATCCTTTCTGAAGAACTGAGGGAATAACGTGCCGCAAACTATTCTGGTGCTCGGCGCCAGCGGCTATATCGGCCAGCATCTGGTGACCGAACTGAGCTCGCAGGGTTATCCCGTGCGGGCGGCGGCACGTAACACGGATCGTCTGCAAAAACTGGCGCTGCCTGGCGTCAGTTGTCATCACGTCGACCTGCACTGGCCTGTTGACTTGCCGAAGCTGCTTGAAGGTGTCGATACGCTTTACTATCTGGTGCACGGCATGGGCGAAGGCGGTGACTTCATCGCCCATGAGCGACAGGCCGCGCTGAACGTTCGCGATGAGCTGCGGGAACAGCCGGTGAAGCAGGTCATTTTTCTGAGTTCGCTTCAGGCTCCCGAAAACGAGCAATCCGATCACTTACGCGCACGCCAGATCACCGGCGATGTGCTGCGTGAAGCGGGTGTTCCGGTGACAGAACTGCGAGCGGGAATTATTGTCGGCGCAGGCTCTGCGGCTTTTGAAGTGATGCGCGATATGGTTTACAACCTGCCGGTTCTTACGCCACCGCGTTGGGTTCGCTCGCGCACCACGCCAATCGCACTGGAAAACCTGCTGCATTATCTGGTTGCTCTGCTCGACCATCCCACCGCGGAACACCGCGTGCTGGAAGCCGCCGGGCCTGACGAGCTGAGCTATCAGGAACAGTTCGAGCACTTTATGCGAATCAGCGGCCGCCATCGTCCGTTGATCCCCATTCCGTTCCCAACCAGCTGGATTTCCGTCTGGTTTTTGAATGTCATCACGTCTGTTCCCCCGACCACCGCCAAAGCGCTGATTCAGGGGTTGAAGCACGATCTGCTGGCCGATGACCGAGAATTGCGCGCGCTGATCCCGCAAACGCTTCTCTCTTTTGATGAGGCGGTGAAGCGCACGCTGAAAGAAGAAGAGCAACTGATGAACTCCAGCGACTGGGGCTACGATGCCCAGGCTTTTGCCCGCTGGCGGCCTGAATATGGATATTTTCCGAAGCAAGCAGGTTGCACCGTCAGTACGTCAGCCAGCCTCGCATCACTGTGGCAGGTGGTGAATCAACTTGGCGGCAAAGAACGCTATTTCTTCGGTAATATTCTGTGGGACATTCGCGCTGCGCTGGACAGGCTTATCGGCCATAAACTGGCGAAAGGCCGCCCGGAACACGCGTTTTTACAAACGGGTGACGCAGTAGACAGCTGGAAGGTCATTATCGTCGAGCCAGAGAAACAGCTCTCGCTGCTGTTTGGCATGAAAGCGCCCGGCCTTGGCCGTCTCACTTTTACGCTGAAAGACAAAGGCAGCCATCGGGAAATCGACGTTCGCGCCTGGTGGCATCCTCACGGTATGCCAGGCTTACTGTACTGGCTGCTGATGATCCCCGCGCACCTGTTTATTTTTAAAGGCATGGCCAGGCGCATTGCGAAGCTTGCGGAAGAAATCTCGCGCAAACCGTCAAATTGAGTTTTTTCTTCATAGTTTCCCATTGCAAGTCAGCGTAATTCACGGAAAAATGCGCACGAAATTCTTTTCAGACACAGTGGATGGATATGAAGGTACTGGTCACCGGCGCCACCAGCGGTTTAGGCCGTAATGCGGTGGACTATCTGCGCCGTAAAGGCATCAGCGTCAGAGCTACCGGTCGCAATGAAGCGATGGGCCGACTGCTGGAAAAAATGGGCGCCGAATTCGTCCATGCAGATTTAACCGAACTGGTATCTTCTCAGGCCAAAGTGATGCTCGCCGGGGTCGATACCCTGTGGCACTGTTCCAGCTTCACCTCACCGTGGGGAACGCAGGAAGCCTTCGATTTAGTCAACGTACGGGCCACCCGCCGCCTTGGCGAATGGGCGGTTGCCTGGGGCGTGCGCAACTTTATTCATATCTCTTCACCGTCGCTGTACTTCGACTATCACCATCGCCGAAACATTCAGGAAGATTTTCGCCCGCAGCGTTTTGCCAATGAATTTGCCCGCAGCAAAGCGGCCGGGGAAGAAGTCATTCATTTGCTGGCACAGGCGAACCCCAACACGCGTTTCACCGTGTTGCGTCCGCAAAGCCTGTTCGGCCCACACGATAAAGTGTTTATTCCACGCCTGGCGCAAATGATGCACCACTATGGCAGCGTGCTGTTGCCTCGCGGCGGCGCTGCGCAGGTCGATATGACGTATTACGAAAATGCGGTGCATGCGATGTGGCTGGCGAGCCAACCTTTCTGTGACTCACTGCCGTCAGGCCGGGCGTATAACATCACCAACGGCGAACCGCGCAGCCTGAAAAGTATTGTACAAAAGCTGATTGATGAGCTGGATATCCATTGCCGCGTGCGTTCTGTGCCCTACCCGATGCTGGATATGGTGGCCCGCAGCATGGAGCGTTTTGGCAACAAAGCCGCCAAAGAGCCGTCATTCACCCATTACGGCGTGTCGAAACTCAATTTCGATTTTACGCTCGACATCAGCCGCGCAGAGAAAGAGCTGGGCTACCAGCCGATTGTCACGCTTGATGAGGGCATTGTGCAGACAGCAAACTGGCTGAAAGATCACGGCAAGCTGCACCGCTAATTTTGCTTTATTGCCCGGCGGCGCTGCGCTTGCCAGGCCTACAATGTTGGGTAGGCCGGTGTAAGGCGCAGCCGCCACCCGGCGATAGCAGTAAAATAAATATCCTCCGGCATAGCCGGAGGTTTTTCATATGCGCCTATAAGGCTCTGTCACCAGCAGCGCCCTAACAGGCGCATCACGATCTGACATTTGCATCTATGGATTACTTACGGCCCGTAAACGGGCTACCCGGATAGGGGATCGACAACTGCTCACCCATTTTATCCTCTTCCAGTTGGTGCTTTATGTATTCCTGTATCCTGGTCGTATTTTTTCCAACCGTATCAACGTAATACCCTCGGCACCAAAACTCCCTGTTACGGTATTTGAACTTCAAATCCCCAAATTGCTCATAAAGCATCAGGCTACTCTTGCCCTTCAGGTACCCCATAAAAGCCGATACACTCATTTTCGGCGGGATCTCCAGAAGCATGTGGATGTGATCCACACAACATTCCGCTTCAAGAATATTCACGTTTTTCCATTCGCACAGCTTTCTTAAGATACTGCCTATCGCTTTGCGTTTTTCACCGTAGAACACCTGTCTTCGGTACTTCGGCGCAAAAACTATGTGATATTTACAGTTCCATCGGGTGTGCGCTAAGCTCTTTTCGTCCCTCATTGGGACCCCCTTTTGATTTCTTGTTGAATGTTTGCAGTTGCCAGACCGCAACCTGTTTTAACAAATCAAAAGGGGTTTTTAGAACCGACTCAAAGCTGAAAGCTTTACTGAACCCCCAGCCTAG
>NZ_JBLFJW010000015.1:0-118883 GCF_047713085.1 Pantoea sp. sgz302252 | reverse complement strand
AGACATTACTCACCCGTCCGCCACTCGTCAGCAAAGCAGCAAGCTGCTTCCTGTTACCGTTCGACTTGCATGTGTTAGGCCTGCCGCCAGCGTTCAATCTGAGCCATGATCAAACTCTTCAATTTAAAGTTTGATGCTCATGAAAAAACTATCGTAATGAATTACGTGTTCACTCATAAGACTTGGTATTCATTTTTCGTCCGAGGACGTTAAGAATCCATGTCACTTTGAGTGCCCACACAGATTGTCTGATAAATTGTTAAAGAGCAGTTGAAACGCGGCTTTCGCTCACCGTTTCGAGGTCCCGTATAATACGTTTTCCTCTTTCAGAGTCAAGCATTTATTTTTCGCTTTTCTCTGTCAGAATTTCCGGAGAAACCCTGCTGACCCGGCGGCTTGCCTGCCGTTGTTCCGTGTCAGTGGAGGCGCATTATAGGGAGTTCTGAGACGTTGACAAGAGCTGTTTGCAAAAAAGATTTCAACCGTCTCTTTTTTACTCAAACGCCTGGTTAACAGCCAGTTTTTCGAGCCTTTCGAAGCCATAACGCTGTAAAACGGGGAAAAGTTGTTCAGTTTCTGCCGTCTGTGCCATACAGAAGGCAATATTAGACTCTGTCGATTTCGCGTCTGGCGCTTCATGCTCCAGAAGCCATGCCGTGCGTCGTGCAATCGCAGCCCCAGAATCTACCAGCCGGGTTCCTTCTGGTAACACTTCAAGCAGCTCCTCTTGTAATAGAGGGAAATGAGTGCAACCCAGCACAACAGTATCTGGCGGCTCTGGCATTCTCAGCCACGGCTTCAGGATGCGACGGAGTTCATCGAGCGGCACCGGCTCACCGTGTAATTTCGCTTCCGCCAATACCACCAGCTCAGCAGAACCCAGCATTTCTATCTGGCATTCGTTAGCAAAGCGCTCAATCAGCTCATGCGTATAAGGGCGCTTAACCGTTCCGCGCGTCGCCAGTAGCCCAACAATGCCATTGGCGGTTAAACGTGCCGCGGGTTTTATTGCAGGCACAACGCCCACAACCGGGAAGGCAAACTTTTCGCGTAATGCAGGAAGTGAAACGGTACTCGCGGTGTTACAGGCAATCACGGCAAGTGCCAGTGGATAACGAGCCTGTACCGCCGTCACAATTTCAAGGACACGCTCAACAATGAAAGCTTCAGTCTTCTCTCCATAAGGAAAGGCGACATTGTCGAAAGCGTAGATGTAATGGAGATCCGGCAGCAGGTGCCGAATCTCATCATAGACCGACAACCCACCGACCCCGGAATCAAACACCAGGACGGTGGGACGTAGATCAGAAGGTGTAGCTGCCAGACAAGGTGTATTCCCGTCCTGCAGTTTCGTAGCCATAAACTGTCTCGTAATCTTTATCGAACAGATTAGCGATTTTACCACGAACTGTAAGGTTAGAGGTGATCGGATATGAAACCGCCACATCCCACAGGCTGACGCCGCCCATTTTCACAGTCTGGTAGGTGTTGAAGTCTGTATCGTAGCGAGAACCGAGATATTGGTAGGTCAGCCCCCAGTCGAAGTCATACACCTGCCAGTCGAGCTGATACTTCACCTGCTGTTTGGCGCGACGCGACAACAGCTCATTGGTCTGAGCGTCACGAGCATCCAGATAGTCATAACTTACGGTATGCGCCAATGGTCCCGTGTCGAACGATGCGGAGGCTTCAACACCTTTAATACGCGCTTTGCCTACGTTGTAGTATTTCTGCAGATGGCTGTCGTAATCGATGAGGTTATCCACATCATTACGGTAGCCCGACAGGCGCCAGTTCACACCAGCAGTCAGGCCTTCAAATGCACCTTCCCACTGCTTGCTCTCTTCTGGATCAAGATCTTCGTTGCCGTAGAAGCCATAAAGCTGACCAAGATTAGGCGCTTTGAACGCGGTGCCATAGGAAGCAACGAAGCGGTAGCCTTCAACAAACTCCCAGGCCGCACTGCCCTGCCAGGTACCATGAGTACCAAACTGAGAGTTATCATCGCCGCGGGCTGCACCTTCGAAGGTGAAATCACCCAATTGCTGCAGGCCAGTCAAATAAATGCCGGTGTTACGCAAGTCATAGCCATTGGTAACGTAGCTTGTCCCTGGCTCGGTGCTTTGCTTCTGCCAGTCAACGCCCGCGCCGATGTTGCCATGACCAATATCGACAGAGTTAGCCCACTGGAGATTGTACTGCTGGACCTCATCGAGGGTCGCCGTTGAGTCATAGCGACCCAGATTTGGATCGTAGTTATAGTCTTTGCTGTGGCTGTAGCTGGAAAGCAGTTGGGAATGGAAGATGTCATTGTTGAAACGAACACCCACATCCCAGGTTTGACTATAGAGTTGGCGGGTATCCACTGTGGAATCAGGGCTGGAATAACCGTCATACGCAGTACGGTTGTCGTAACCATAACCACGAACAAATGCGCTCCATTCATCGGAGAAGCTATGTTCCAGAGCGCCATACAGCGTTTTACTCATAAAACCGTCGCGATCAGGCTGAGCGACACCGCCGTTGTTGCCATCCGCTACCACATCATAGCCTTTGGAATAGGTGTAATCCCCGGAGAGCGTAACGCGTGTATTGTCGCCGAGCTTTTGCTGCGTGCTGGCGTTGTAATCCTGATAACCGTGTGAGCCCACGCCTGCATTCAGCGTAGTGCCATCTTTCTCACGGGTAGTAATAATGTTGATTACACCACCGATAGCATCGGAGCCATACACCGCAGAACGTGGTCCTCGAACATATTCGATACGCTGTACCAGGCTAATAGGGAACTGGCTCAAATCTGACGAACCACTAACACCAGCCTGGTTCAGGCGAATACCATCCACCAAAATCAGCACATGGCTGGAGTTGGTACCGCGAATGAAAACAGAGGAGAGCTGACCCATACCGCCGTTTTGGGCGATATCCACACCCGGCAGTCGACGCATGACGTCCGTCAGAGATTGAGACTGCCAGCGATCGATATCCTGACGGGTAACGACACTCACTGGCGCCAGAACGGTATTAACAGGCTGTTGAAAACGATTTGCCGTAACGACCATCGTGTCTGAGCTGCTGTCCTGCGCCCAGCCAGAAAATGCTGTGACGGAGAGCGCCGTCAGCAGCGAAGCTTTTTTAATCATTGTTAAAGCATCCAATAAATAAGAAGGATGCCGCTGGCTTCATCAGTAGTTCGCGATGATGAAGATCCGTTGCGACGTACTCCGGCAGGTCTTCGGGCTAGAAGGCCCCCGAACAAAATCGGGGTAATGAAATGAAGACTTCCCGCCAAAGGCAGTGTCTGCTTACGCTCTCATTTCGCCTTACTTTACCGCTGCGCGTCAGCTCCAGATTTGCACTGGATTCCCTTTTAACTCACAAGACCGGAAACAGGATGCTACATTCAGTAACAGGCTTATGTCGAGGAAGTCCCGCTTCGTTTCGGAAAACATCAAGGCTGGACATCCTCTGAGCATTCCCTACAATCCCCGCGTTATTCATCTCTTTCAGGAAGCATCATGACCCCCGAACACCTGCCGACAGAACAGTACGAGGCCCAACTGGCGGAGAAAGTCGTCCGCCTGCAAAGTATGATGGCGCCCCATAACGCACCCGTTCCGGAGGTGTTCCGCTCGCCTGTGAGCCATTACCGTATGCGCGCCGAGTTCCGCATGTGGCACGACGGAGACGATCTCTATCACATCATTTTTGATCAAGAGACGAAGCAGCGTATTCGCGTCGATACCTTCCCGGCGGCCAGCGAGTTAATCAACGCATTAATGAAAGCGGTGCTGGACGGCGTAAAAGCAGAGAAAACGCTGCGTCACAAGCTGTTCCAGATTGATTACCTGACCACCATGAGCAATCAGGCGATTGTCTCTCTGCTTTATCATAAGAAGCTGGATGAGGAATGGCAGGAAGCGGCAACCAAACTGCGTGATGCCCTGCGTGTCGCCAACCTGAATGTGCACCTGATTGGCCGTGCGACGAAAACCAAAATCGCGCTGGATCAGGACTATATTGATGAACGCCTGCCGGTTGGCGGTCGTGAAATGATTTACCGCCAGGTGGAAAACAGCTTCACCCAGCCGAACGCCGCGATGAACATTCAGATGCTCGAATGGGCACTGGATGCTACGCAAAACTCGAAAGGTGATTTGCTGGAACTGTACTGCGGCAACGGCAACTTCTCGCTGGCGCTGGCGCGAAACTTTGATCGCGTACTGGCGACAGAAATTGCCAAACCGTCTGTCGCCGCGGCGCAGTACAACATTGCCGCCAACCACATTGATAACGTGCAAATCATCCGTATGTCAGCGGAAGAGTTTACTCAGGCAATGAACGGCGTGCGCGATTTCAACCGCTTGCAGGGCATTGATTTGAAGAGCTATCAATGTGAGACGATTTTCGTTGATCCCCCGCGCAGCGGGCTGGACAGCGAAACCGAGAAGATGGTGCAGGCCTACCCACGCATCCTTTATATCTCCTGCAATCCGGAAACACTCTGCAAGAATCTGGAAACGTTAGGTCAAACCCACAAGGTAGAACGTCTGGCGTTATTTGATCAGTTCCCTTACACCCATCATATGGAGTGTGGGGTCTGGTTAACCAGGAGATAAATCCTTTGTAGGCCGGATAAGCGAAGCGCCATCCGGCAAAATGGCAGGTAGCGTGATGCTTACCTGCCTTAAAAACAACGAAATTACTCAGTCACTTCCGCTTTGCGGTTACGCATCCTGAAAGCAATCCAGAACACCATCACCACCGACAGTACTGCCGGGAAGAAGTTAGAGCCAATATCCGGATATTCTGCACGCACGACAGTGCTGTACACCAACACCCCCAGAATGAAACAGGCGGCGGCAAGCCCTGGCAGGCCAACAGGCATGGTGCGATTTTGATAACGTTGATGCAGACAATACACCGTCAGCACCAGCGCGATAAGCGGGAAGACGGAAAACGGCACGATAGAACTGAAGAGTGCAGCGAATGTTCCGTTAATGGATAAACCAGCGATCAGCGCCAGCAACAACGTACCTCTGTCTTGACCTGTCTGTTTCATTGCTTGTCCTTCACGTTATTCAGAATGATGTGTCTTTTCTTGTTCGCGGCGATACCAGTAATACGCGCCTTTGGAGATCATCCTCAGTTGCAATACCAGTCGCTCTTCTAATTGTCGGCGTTGCTCAGGGCCGACATCCAGTGCCTCCGCGCCCGCACTGAAAACAATGGTCACCATCGCTTCGGCTTGTGCCTCAGTAAAGGCGCGCGGCATATGGTTTTCGATTTCCAGATAGTCAGCAAGTTCCGCAATAAAGTGCTGAATTTCACGCGCCACCGCGGCACGAAACGCCGCAGAGGTGCCGGAACGTTCACGCAGCAATAAGCGAAAGGCGTTCGGATTATTACCGATAAACTCCATAAAGGTAGAAACAGAGGTACGGATAACGCTGCCGCCTTTGGCGATGCGCTGGCGTGCCTGACGCATCAGCTGGCGCAGCATCAACCCGCTTTCGTCTACCATGGTCAGCCCGAGTTCATCCACATCGCGGAAATGGCGATAAAACGAGGTTGGCGCAATACCCGCCTCACGTGCCACTTCACGCAGGCTGAGGCTGGCAAAACTTCTTTCCCCGCTCAACTGGCTAAATGCGGCTTCCACCAGCGAACGCCGGGTTTTTTCTTTTTGTTGCGCTCTTACGCCCATCACGATGTCTGAATCCTTCCCTCTGCGTTGCTGGCACTATACCAGAGATTAAAACTAATCTGTTTGAGGTGCTTTGTGAATGATTGTTTACGCGCGGTTTGTGCTTTGATGCCGGAAAAAAGCACAACGATAATTGGGTTATCCCGGCAATGATGTTAGTATTCTGTTGCTTTTATGTATAAGAACAGGTAAGCCTTACCATGCCACACACCTACGATTATGATGCAATAGTAATTGGTTCTGGCCCGGGCGGCGAAGGTGCCGCAATGGGGCTGGTCAAGCTTGGAGCCCGTATCGCCGTTATTGAGCGCTATCATAACGTCGGCGGCGGTTGTACCCACTGGGGGACTATCCCGTCGAAAGCGCTCCGTCATGCCGTCAGCCGCATTATTGAATTCAACCAGAACCCTCTCTACAGCGACCACTCCCGACTTCTTCGTTCCTCTTTTGCCGATATTCTCAATCATGCCGACAGCGTGATTAACCAGCAGACGCGGATGCGACAAGGATTCTACGAGCGCAACCACTGCGAAATTCTTCAGGGTAACGCTCACTTTATTGATGAACACACTATCGCGCTGGAATGCCACGACGGGTCTGTCGAAACGCTGACAGCAGAGAAGTTCGTTATCGCCTGCGGCTCTCGTCCTTATCGCCCGGACGACGTGGATTTCTCGCACCCGCGCGTTTATGACAGCGATTCTATTCTCAGCCTGCACCACGAACCACGCCATGTGATCATCTATGGTGCGGGGGTGATCGGCTGTGAATATGCGTCGATCTTCCGCGGAATGGAGGTCAAGGTCGACCTGATCAACACCCGCGATCGCCTGCTGGCATTCCTCGATCAGGAAATGTCAGACTCCCTCTCGTACCACTTCTGGAACAGCGGCGTCGTGATTCGCCATAACGAAGAGTATGAGAAAATTGAAGGCTGCGATGACGGCGTCATCATGCACCTGAAATCCGGGAAGAAGCTCAAGGCCGACTGCCTGCTGTATGCCAACGGTCGTACCGGTAACACCGACTCCCTGGCGCTGGAAAATATCGGTCTGCAAACCGACAGCCGCGGTCAGTTGAAGGTTAACAGTATGTACCAGACGGCGATCCCGCATATCTATGCGGTGGGCGACGTTATCGGTTACCCGAGCCTGGCTTCAGCGGCCTATGACCAAGGTCGTATCGCCGCACAAGCGATGGTGAAAGGGGAAGCAACAGCGCACCTGATTGAAGATATTCCAACCGGGATCTACACCATTCCGGAAATCAGTTCTGTTGGTAAAACCGAGCAGCAGCTGACGGCGATGAAAGTGCCGTATGAAGTGGGTCGGGCGCAGTTTAAGCACCTGGCGCGAGCACAAATCGTGGGGATGAACGTGGGAACCCTGAAGATCCTGTTCCATCGGGAAACCAAGGAAATTTTGGGGATCCACTGCTTCGGGGAGCGCGCGGCCGAAATCATTCACATCGGCCAGGCGATAATGGAGCAGAAAGGTGGCGGTAACACCATCGAGTACTTCGTTAACACCACCTTTAACTACCCGACCATGGCGGAAGCCTATCGGGTAGCGGCGCTGAATGGCTTAAACCGCCTGTTTTAACGGCTTGTCGAAATGGCCATCCATCTGCGTACGGATGGCCTCTGCCAGCTGCTCATAGCGGCTGCGCAGCGGTGAACCCGGACGGTAGACCAGGCCGACAGTACGACGAGGCTCAGGTTTAATGCACGGCAGGTAAACCACGCCATCGCGTTTACGTTCTGGTGGAACAGCCAATGCAGGCAACAGCGTGATACCACTGCCTGCGGCCACCATATTACGCAGCGTTTCCAGGCTGGTTGCGCGGAAGTGGGTATCTTCATCTGCACCCGCTTCAAAGCAAAAACCCATCGCCTGATCGCGTAAGCAGTGCCCATCTTCCAGCATCAGCAATTTTTCACCGGCCAAATCGGCCATCGGTACCACGTCGCGGTTAGCCCAGGGATGGTCGGCGTAAATCGCCAGCACCATCGGCTCATCAAACAGCGGCACCTCAATAAAGGCTTCGCTCTCTTTGACCAGCGCAAGAATGGCACAGTCGAGTTTGCCGCTGTCGAGTTGCGCCAGCAGCTGGTGCGTCTGCGCTTCATGCAGATACATTTCGAGTTTCGGGAAGGCCTGATGCAACATCGGAATGATGTGCGGCAGCAGATAAGGGCCAACGGTCGGGATCAGGCCAATATGCAGCGGCCCGGACATGGTTTCGCCCTGCTGACTTGCCATCTCCTTGAGCACTTTGACCTCACGCAGCACCGTCCTCGCCTGATCCACCAGCAGCAAACCGGCCTGGGTGAACAGCACTTTACGGCTGGTGCGCTCCAGCAGCATCACCCCAAGCTCATCTTCCAGCTTGCGGATCTGCCCACTTAACGTCGGCTGGCTGACGTGGCAGGAGTCCGCCGCACGGCGAAAATGACGATGCTCAGCTAACGCTACCAGGTATTCAAGATCACGAATATTCATTATTCATCCTCCGTCGCCACGATAGTTCATGGCGATAGATAGCATAGCAACGAACGATTATCCCTATCAAGCTTTCTGGTCAATAATAGCGCACATAAACGAGGCGGTACCTCATTAACCCTTGAAGCCACCGACCCCGTTCAGAGCTCTCTCTGATATGAATAACGAAAGCCAACGTGAACTTTGCGGACCCCGTGGTCCGCTTTTTTTTGCATAAAAAAAAGCCAGGCGATAAGCCAGGCTCTGTTTTTGTAGGCCGGATAAGCAAAGCGCCATCCGGCAGTTTCCCCGGCGGCGCTCTGCTTGCCGGGGCTACAGAATTTACCCTAAGCGGCTGCGGGCATCCGAAATCGCCTGAGCCACCTGCTTCGGCGATACGCCACCTTTCGCAGCACGCTTATCCAGGCACGATTGCAGCGCCAGAATCGGATAAACATCATCGCCAATCACTGCGCTAAACTTCTGCAGGTCGGAAAGGGGGAGATCTTCCAATGGTTTACCCTGACGAATAGCTTCCACTACCGCTTCACCGACGATATGGTGCGCTTCGCGGAACGGCACGCCTTTCGCGACCAGGTAATCAGCCAACTCTGTAGAGTTCGCATAACCCTGCTGCGCCGCTTCCTGGCAGCGTGGGCGTTTCACCTGAATGCCATCGAGCACCAACGCCGCCATATGCAGGCAGTCGAGCCAGGTGTCCAGCGCGTCGAACAGCCCTTCTTTGTCTTCCTGCATGTCTTTGTTATAGGCCAGTGGCAGGCCTTTGAGGGTCATCATCATGCCCGTCAGCGCGCCTTGCACGCGGCCGCATTTGCCACGAATCAGCTCCAGCGCATCCGGGTTTTTCTTCTGCGGCATCAGGGAAGAGCCAGAAGTTACGCGATCAGAAAGCTCAACAAAGCCCGCTTCACCGGAATTAAAGAAAATCAAATCTTCGGCGAAGCGTGAAAGGTGAACCATTCCGATGGATGCATTCGACAACAGTTCCAGCACGTGGTCACGGTCGGACACGCTATCGAGGCTGTTGCGAGTCGCAGAAGCAAACCCTAACCAGCCAGCCAGCTCATCGCGATCGATTTCATAGGCCGTTCCCGCCAGCGCGCCGCTGCCCAACGGGCTGACATCAAGGCGTCTTAACGTGTCCTGCAAACGGCTTTCATCACGCGCCAGCATCTCAACATACGCCAGGCTCCAGTGCGCAAACGTCACAGGCTGTGCACGCTGAAGATGGGTATAACCCGGCATCACGGCATCCTGATTGTTCTGCGCCGTCTCAACCAAAGCGCCCTGCAATTGACGAGTGGCGCTGAGCAGTTCGGTGATGGTGTCTTTACACCACAGTTTGAGATCGGTCGCGACCTGATCGTTACGGCTACGGCCGGTGTGGAGTTTCTTGCCTAACTGGCCAACTTTGTCGATAAGCTTGCCTTCCACCCAGCTGTGAATGTCTTCGGCATCGCTTTCAAGGATTTGCTGCGGGTTCGCCCGCACCTCTTCCAGCAGCACATTCAACGCTCCTTCAAGCTGCTGCTGTTCACTGCTGGTCAGCACGCCGACAGTCACCAGCGCTTTGGACCAGGCAACAGAGCCAACGATATCCTGCTCCGCCAGGCGATAGTCAAAGCGCAAAGAGTCGTTGAACTGTTTGAACCGCTGATCTGCTGCCTGAGTAAAACGCCCGCCCCAAAGTGCCATAACATGCTTCCTTATTAATTTGTTTTTTGCCGGATGGCGCTACGCTTATCCGGCCTACGGTGTTTACCGTAATAACATCATCGTCTTTGAAGGCCCGGCAAGCGATGCGCCGCCGGGCATGAAATATTAAGCCAGAATACGCGTGCCAATCGGCGTGCCGTTAAACAGCGACGGCAACTGCTCGGCATGACGCCACGAGGCGATATCAACCGGGCGGCCCAGCGTACGCGCCGCATCTAGCGCCGCATTCACTTTCACAATCATGCCATCGGTGATGATGCCCTGGTCGATAAGCTGCTCTGCTTTCGCCGCAGTCATCTCCGCAATGCGCTGGCCTTTGCCATCCAGAATGCCGCTAACATCGGAAAGCAGAATCAAATCGGCACCCAGCGTTGCCGCCAGCGCAGTAGCCGCCTGATCGGCGTTCACGTTCATCAGCTGGCCTTCTTCGGTCACGCCGATGGAACTCACCACTGGCAGGAAACCGCCTTCCAGCAGAGTGTTAATCAGGGTTGGTGAACCCGGCTGTGCCAACCCAACGTGACCCAGTTCTTCGTCGAGCTGGGAAACTTTCACGCTGTCACCGTCGCCGAGATACAAACCGACAGACGCAATATGGTGCTTCTTCGCCCACGCCAACAGCGTTTTATTAGCTGTTCCCGCCAGCGCACCAGTGATGATGTCAATTTGATCGGCAGGCGTAACACGCAGGCCATTTTTCTTTTTCACCGGCAGATTGAGCCCTTTCATCAGCTCATCCACCACGCAGCCGCCCCCGTGAACAATCACCAGCGGGCGCTTGTGCTCAGCGCGGTAGTTCACCAGCGCAGTAAACAGACGCTCCAGCGCTTCTTCGCTGTCCAGCAGTACACCACCGAGTTTGATAATTAATGGATTCATCATCGCGCCTGTTATTCGTTAAAGAAGAGACTGGGTTTCGGCAAAGCCAAAACGAATGTTCGCACACTGTATCGCCTGTGCCGCTGCGCCTTTCAGCAGATTGTCTTCTGCGGCAACAACAATCAGGTGTTCGCCCTGAACGGCAAAGCCGATATCGCAGAACGGCAGACCGACCACATTTTTCAGGGCCGGAACGCCGTTGTCGTAAAGACGGACCAGAGGCTTGCTGGCATAGGCTTGTTGGAAAACGTCTGCAACCTGCTCACGAGTCACTCCCGCTTTCAGACGGCAGGTGATCGTTTCCAGAATACCGCGTTTAAAGTTACCCAGGTGCGGAGTGAAAATCACCTCTGCGCCAAGGTGAGTGGTAATTTCTGGGTGGTGGCGATGATTGAACACGCCATACGGCTGCAAACTCACTTCACAGAAGCTATTGGAAATGGCCGCTTTACGCCCGGCACCGCTGACACCACTGGTGGCGTTGATCACCGGCCATTGGGAAAGATCTAACAACCCGGCGTCGATCAACGGTTTCAATGAGAGCTGCGCCGCCGTTGGGTAACACCCTGGCACCGCAATCAGATTCGCTTCTTTGATGTTATCGCCGCTCCACTCCGCCAGGCCGTAAACTGCCTGCTCCAGCAGCTGTGGGTGCTGGTGAGTGAAACCGTAATATTTTTGATAAAACTCAGCATCGTTGACGCGGAACGCGCCGGAGAGGTCGAACACCACGCAGCCAGCATCAAGAAACTGCGGTGCCAAATCGTGGCTCACTTCATGGGCTGTTGCGAGGAACACCACATCGACGCCCGCGCTGAATTCACGAATATCAGACATCGGCTGAAGCGGCAAATCGACAATGCCTTTCAGCTGCGGATGCAGGTCGGAGATTAACTTTCCGGCGTCATTGCTTTGCGCTGAGACCGTCAAAGCGGTTATGTTCATGTGCGGATGACGATTTACGTAACTCACCAGCTCAGCGCCTGCATAACCGCTTGCGCCTACAATCAGCGTATTCAACATCGGGTTCCTTTATGCTCAACGATAATGTATTTTTATTCACTAATAGTGAATGAATATTGATACTATCATGACCTGAGGTGTGTCAACAATGAAAAACAATTTACCGCCCTTTATCGAGATTTACCGCGCATTGATCGCCACACCGTCCATCAGCGCCACCGAGGAATCCCTCGACCAAAGTAATGAAGGTTTAATCAATCTGCTGGCGGATTGGTTCGCCACGCTCGGCTTCAAAGTCGAGATCCAGCCGGTGCCCGGCACTCGCCACAAATTCAATATGCTAGCCAGCACGGGAACCGGCGCAGGCGGATTATTGCTGACAGGCCATACCGACACCGTCCCGTTTGATGACGGACGCTGGACGCTCGACCCGTTTACCCTGACCGAACACGACAACAAGCTTTACGGCCTGGGTAGCGCCGACATGAAAGGCTTCTTCGCCTTCATTCTTGATGCCCTGCGTGATGTTGACGTGACACAGCTGAAAAAACCGCTCTACATTCTGGCGACCGCCGATGAAGAGACCAGCATGGCAGGCGCCCGCTATTTCTCAGAATCCACGACCCTGCGCCCGGACTGCGCCATCATCGGCGAGCCGACATCACTACAGCCCGTGCGTGCGCACAAAGGCCATATCTCCAGTGCGATCCGCGTGTTAGGCCAATCTGGTCACTCCAGCGATCCGGATCGCGGCGTGAACGCCATTGAGCTGATGCACGATGCAATTGGGCGAATTATGCAATTGCGCGACTCGCTGAAAGAGCGCTATCACTACGATGCGTTTGCTGTGCCATATCCAACGCTGAACCTGGGAGCCATTCACGGCGGCGATGCGTCCAACCGAATTTGCGCCTGCTGCGAACTGCACATGGACATTCGTCCGTTGCCGGGGATGACGCTCGACGATCTCAACGGCCTGCTGACAGAAACGCTGGCTCCGGTCAGTGAAAAATGGCCGGGTCGCCTGACCGTTTCTGAACTGCATCCGCCGATTCCGGGTTATGCCTGCCCGCCGGATCATCAGCTGGTTCAGGTGGTGGAAAAACTGCTCGGCACAAAAACCGAAGTGGTGAACTACTGCACCGAAGCGCCGTATATTCAGACGCTGTGCCCAACGCTGGTGTTGGGGCCTGGCTCTATCAATCAGGCGCATCAGCCGGATGAATATCTCGAAACGCGCTTTATCAAACCGACCCGCGAGCTGATCACTCAAGTTGTGCAGCATTTTTGCTGGCACTGATTTGACTAAATAATGCCCGGTGGCGCATAGCTTACCGGGCCTACTCCCCCTTTTCCCCTTGTAGGCCGGGCAAACGAAGTGCCGCCCGGCATAAGTGATCTCATTCACATTTTCATAAGCAACGCTTATCTCACTCGCGCTGAGTTAAATTTGGCAAATTACGGGCATTTATTCGTTTGCTGAACCGATTTCGCAGCAATTGACGTAGGGGTTTTTACGTGGCTTTATAAAGTGAAGACGAGAAAATACCGAAAAGCATGTCCGAACGATTTTGACTCACCGTAAACGGTCACGTTGCGGTTGTGCAAAATCCCGGGACATACATAAATGAGATGGGGTGTCTGGGGTTTATGAACGAACAATATTCCGCTTTGCGCAGTAATGTCAGTATGCTCGGTAAGGTGTTAGGCGAAACCATCAAGGATGCACTTGGTGAAAACATTCTTGATCGCGTTGAAACCATTCGTAAGTTGTCAAAATCTTCCCGTGCGGGCAATGAAGCCAATCGCCAGGAATTGCTGACCACATTACAGAATCTGTCTAACGATGAGCTGCTCCCGGTAGCCCGCGCCTTTAGTCAGTTTCTGAATCTGGCGAATACCGCCGAGCAATACCACAGCATTTCACCGAAAGGTGAAGCCGCCAGCAACCCGGAAGTGATTGCTCGTACGCTTCGTAAACTCAAAGATCAGCCTGATCTCAACGAAGCGACCATCAAGAAAGCGGTCGAAGCGCTGTCGCTCGAACTGGTTCTGACCGCTCACCCCACGGAAATCACGCGTCGTACACTGATCCACAAAATGGTGGAAGTGAACACCTGCCTGAAACAGCTCGATAACAAAGATATCGCCGACTACGAACAGCACCAGTTGATGCGCCGTCTGCGCCAGCTGATTGCCCAGTCCTGGCATACCGATGAAATTCGTAAACACCGCCCAAGCCCGGTTGATGAAGCCAAATGGGGTTTTGCGGTCGTTGAAAACAGCCTGTGGGAAGGTGTACCAAACTACCTGCGCGAACTGAACGAACAGCTCGAAGACAATCTGGGATATCGCCTCCCGGTCGATTTCGTTCCTGTACGTTTCACCTCATGGATGGGCGGCGACCGTGATGGCAACCCGAATGTGACCGCCGACATCACCCGCACCGTGCTGTTGCTGGGCCGCTGGAAAGCGACCGATCTGTTCCTGAAAGATGTTCAGCTGCTGATCTCCGAACTGTCGATGGTCGAATGCACCGATGAGCTGCGCGAATACGTCGGCGAAGCGGGTGCCACCGAACCGTACCGCTACTTGCTGAAAACCCTGCGCAGCCAGCTGATGGCAACACAGGCATGGCTGGAAGCACGTCTGAAGGGCGAAAAACTGCCTAAGCCGGCTGGCCTGATCACGCAGAACGAACAACTCTGGGAACCGCTGTACGCCTGCTACAAGTCTCTGCAATCCTGCGGGATGGGCATCATCGCCAACGGTGAACTGCTCGATACCCTGCGCCGCGTGAAGTGTTTCGGCGTGCCGCTGGTGCGCATCGACGTACGTCAGGAAAGTACTCGTCATACAGAAGCGCTGGGCGAGCTGACCCGCTATCTCGGCATTGGTGATTACGAAAGCTGGTCTGAAGCCGACAAACAGGCCTTCCTGATCCGTGAACTGAATTCCAAACGTCCGCTGCTACCACGTCAGTGGGAGCCAAGCGAAGAAACCCGCGAAGTGCTCGACACCTGCAAAGTGATTGCCGAAGCGCCGAAGGGTTCCGTGGCGGCGTACGTTATCTCTATGGCAAAAACACCTTCTGACGTGTTGGCTGTACACCTGCTGCTGAAAGAAGCGGGTATCGGCTTTGCGCTGCCGGTGGCGCCACTGTTCGAAACGCTGGATGACCTCAACAACGCCAACGATGTGATGACGCAACTGCTGAACATCGACTGGTATCGTGGCTTTATCCAGGGCAAACAGATGGTGATGATTGGCTATTCCGACTCCGCAAAAGATGCAGGCGTAATGGCGGCATCCTGGGCGCAATATCAGGCTCAAGACGCGCTAATCAAAACCTGCGAAAAAGCGGGCATCGAGCTGACGCTGTTCCACGGTCGCGGCGGTTCTATCGGTCGTGGCGGCGCGCCTGCGCATGCGGCGCTGCTCTCTCAGCCTCCAGGAAGCCTGAAAGGCGGCCTGCGAGTGACTGAACAAGGCGAGATGATCCGCTTCAAATACGGCCTGCCAGAAGTCACCATCAGCAGCCTGTCGCTCTACACCAGCGCGATTCTGGAAGCGAACCTGTTGCCACCGCCAGAACCGAAAGCCGAATGGCGCCACATTATGGCGGAGCTGTCCGACATTTCCTGCGACATGTATCGCGGCTATGTGCGTGAAAACAAAGACTTCGTCCCGTACTTCCGTTCTGCCACGCCAGAACAGGAACTGGGCAAACTGCCGCTGGGTTCTCGCCCTGCGAAGCGTCGTCCAACCGGCGGCGTGGAATCCCTGCGCGCCATTCCATGGATTTTCGCCTGGACGCAGAACCGTCTGATGCTGCCAGCCTGGCTGGGTGCAGGTGCTGCACTGCAAAAAGTGGTGGAAGACGGCAAACAGAGCGAACTGGAAACCATGTGCCACAACTGGCCGTTCTTCTCTACCCGTTTAGGCATGCTGGAGATGGTCTTCGCCAAAGCTGACCTGTGGCTGGCAGAGTACTACGATCAGCGTCTGGTGAAGAAAGAGCTGTGGCCACTGGGCGCAGAACTGCGTGAGCTGCTGGAAGCGGACATTAAAGTTGTGCTGGATATCGCCAACGACTCGCACCTGATGGCCGATTTGCCGTGGATTGCAGAGTCCATTCAGTTGCGTAACGTCTACACCGACCCGTTGAACGTATTGCAGGCTGAACTGCTGCACCGTTCACGTCTGGCCGAGGAAGAAGGCAAAGAGCCGGACCCACGCGTTGAACAGGCGCTGATGGTCACTATCGCAGGTGTTGCGGCAGGTATGCGTAATACCGGTTAATCGCGTGCTGTCGGGTGGCGCTACGCTTACCCGACCTACAAAATCCTGTAGGCCGGGCAAACAACGTGCCGCCCGGCAATTTCGCAAATGCCCAAACAAAAATCCCCGCTCGAAAGCGGGGATTGAGAGTGATGACAAACCTCTAACGAATGAAATTCGTCATAGGGTACCGAATAAAAAAACAAGGAAAATCAATTTATTGATTTTCGGCTGATAACCACAAAGAAGGAAAAACCACGCTTTTTCCTTCTTTGTCAGCAGTCTGAATCCCCGCTCGAAAGCGGGGATTTTTTTACCTCTGAGACAGGCTTACTGCAGGTCGAAGCGATCCAGGTTCATCACTTTCACCCATGCCGCCACGAAGTCTTTTACAAACTTCTCTTTGGCATCTTCGCAGGCATAAACTTCTGCCAGCGCACGCAGGACGGCGTTAGAGCCAAACACCAGGTCCGCACGGGTTGCAGTGTGTTTCACTTCACCGCTCTGACGGCAACGCCCTTCGAACAGTTCGTTAGACGGGTCGGCGGCTTTCCACTCGTTGCGCATGTCCAGCAGGTTGACGAAGAAGTCATTGCTGAGCACGCCCACACGGTCAGTAAACACGCCGTTGTTGCTGCCATCAAAGTTGGCACCCAGAACACGCAACCCCCCCACCAGCACGGTCAGTTCCGGCGCGGTCAACGTCAGTTGCTGCGCTTTGTCGATCAGCAGGGATTCGGTGGTTGCCGCATCCAGACGAGCGCGATAGTTACGGAAACCATCGGCTACCGGCTCCATCAGGCTGAACATTTCGATGTCGGTCTGATCCTGGCTGGCATCCACACGGCCCGGCGTAAACGGCACATGAATATTCACGCCAGCAGCTTCCGCCGCTTTTTCGACACCGACCACACCAGCCAGCACAATGATGTCTGCCAGAGAAGCACGGCGAGAAGATTTATAAATCGCTTCCAGCGCCGGAAGCGCTTTAGCAGCAAGAGCGTTCACATCCCAGTCACGCTGAGGTGCCAGCGCCAGACGAGCACCGTTGGCCCCGCCACGCTTATCGCCACCGCGGAAGGTGGAAGCCGACGCCCACGCAACAGACACCAGTTCACTCACAGAAAGCCCGGAGTGTGCAATTTCTGCCTTCAGAACGTCGATATCTTCAGCGGTTGGGTCAAAGAACGCTTTCGGCAGCGGATCCTGCCAAATCAGATCTTCGTTCGGCACTTCTGGTCCGATGTAACGCGCTTTTGGCCCCATATCGCGGTGAGTCAGTTTGTACCACGCGCGAGCGAAGGCTTCGTTAAAGGCCTGCGGATCGTTGAGGAAGCGACGGGAGATTTTCTCGAAGTCCGGATCAAAACGCAGCGTCAGGTCGGTAACGAGCATCGTTGGCTTACGTTTTTTGGACGGGTCGAACGGATCAGGAATGATTTCTGGCGCATCCACCGCTTCAAACTGAATCGCACCTGCCGGGCTGCGAGTCTGTACCCACTCATATTTGAACAGGTTCTCGAAGAAGGAGTTGCTCCACTGAGTTGGCGTTTGAGTCCATACCACTTCCAGGCCAGAAGTGATGGCATCAGCACCCACGCCGCTGCCGTGTGTACTTGCCCAACCCAGGCCTTGTGCTTCAATTGGGGCCGCTTCCGGGTCAGCACCCACGTGGGTTGCTTCGCCCGCACCGTGAGTTTTCCCTAATGTATGACCACCGGCGATGAGCGCGACGGTTTCTTCGTCGTTCATGCCCATGTTACCGAAGGTGGCTCGGATGGCAGCCGCCGCAGACAGCGGTTCGCCGCTGGCGTTTGGCCCTTCCGGGTTCACGTAAATCAGGCCCATTTCGGTAGCGGCTAACGGACGTTTAGCCAACGCTTCCGGATCACGGTGTTTCAGCCAGGTCGTTTCATCGCCCCAGTTGACGTCCATATCCGGTTCCCAAACGTCTTCACGCCCGGCACCAAAGCCGAAGGTACGGAAGCCGGAGTTTTCCAGCGCCACGTTACCCGCCAGAATGAACAGGTCGGCCCAGGAGATTTTCTGGCCGTATTTCTGTTTGATTGGCCACAGCAGACGGCGTGCTTTATCCAGGCTGACGTTGTCCGGCCAGGAGTTCAGTGGGGCAAAGCGCTGCTGACCACGTCCCGCGCCGCCACGACCATCAACGGAACGATAGGTCCCTGCGCCGTGCCACGCCATACGAATAAACAGGCCAGCGTAGCTGCCCCAGTCGGCAGGCCACCATGGCTGCGAATCAGTCAGCAGCGCTCTGAGATCGCCTTTCAGAGCGGAATAATCTAATTTGCTGAATTCTTTACGGTAATCAAAATCTTCGCCCAGCGGGTTAGAGCGACTGGAGTGCTGATTGAGAAGATCGACGCGAAGTTGTTTTGGCCACCAGTCTCGGATGCTGGTCCCTGCGCCTGCGCTTTCGTCATGGCTGCCCTGATGGAATGGGCACTTTGCTGCGGATAACGTGTTGTGATCGTTTTCTTGATTGCTCATCTTCCTGCTCCCTTCAGTGTTTTAATACCAGGATATACAGCTCTGCAGATAAGTTATAGATGAAAAAATCTACAGATTTGATAGCTGATTCCTTCTGGCCATGAACACCATAACAAAAGATGTTCATAGAAATGTCGACGAATCCGTAAACTTTCAACAATAAGCCTGGATTATGCAGGGGAAAGAGGCCAATGATCTGTCAGCGTTTTTTCGTAAATCATTCAGGAGAGGTGAAGTAGTGGAACAAACCGACAGCAACATCGCCCGAATCGTTACGTCATTGATGTCATCAATGGACGCCTTGAATATCTGCTACTTTGCGCACGAAAACGGCACGGTGCCGCCGCTGGCCTTCCAGGTCGATTTCCCGAGGCTTGAAATTGTGTTGAAGGGTGAAATTTGCGACGGGCCGTTCAGCCTCAAAGCTCATGATTTGCTGTATGTGCCAGCCGGCAGCTGGAACTGCCCGCAGTGGGAGAAACCCGCCACCACGCTCAGTATTTTATTTGGTAAACAACAGCTTGGCTTCAGCGTGCAATACTGGGATGGGCAGCAGATCCAGAACGTGATGAAACAGCATGTGGCGCGTCGTGGCCCTCGCGTTGGCTCTTTTTTATTGCAGGCACTCAATGAAATCCGCATGCAGCCGCAGGATAACAACACCGCAAGGATGATTGTGATGAGCCTGCTGAGCCACTGCGCCGATCTGCTAAGCAGCCAGATTCAGACCGCGTCGCGCAGCCAGGCGCTGTTCGAGGCGATTCGCGATCATATTGATGCGAATTATGCCGACGCCCTTAGCCGGGACTCTGTCGCCCATGCGTTTTATATATCGCCCAATTATCTGTCGCACCTGTTCAATAAAAGCGGTGCGTTAGGCTTTAACGAATATCTGAACCACACCCGGCTCGAAAAAGCCAAAGCGCTGCTCAAAGGGTACGACATGAAAGTGAAGGAAGTGGCGCATGCCTGCGGCTTCACCGACAGTAACTATTTCTGTCGACTGTTTCGCAAAAACACCGACCGTTCGCCGTCGGAATATCGCCGGCAATATCACAGCCAGCTGTTGGTTAAAGAGTGATATGAGTGTGTTGCGGGGCCGAAAGCAGTTTGCGCACCGCGCTCATCACCTTTTGCGGTTCGCGTAAAAAAGTATTGATGCCTGAACGAACGTACCGTGCGTCGCCAAAACGCTCTTCGCCGCTCAAATCGATATCGGTGATAAGCAACACCACATCGGCTCGTGAGATATCTTCGAGGCTCAGCGCATTTTCAATCCCGAGTGCGCCCTGAGTTTCAATCTTGACGGTCCATTTTTCCTGCTGACATAGCTTCTCCAGACGCTCTGCTGCCATGTAAGTGTGGGCCACGCCGCTCACGCAAGCCGTCACCGCTACCAGAAATCTTCCGCCCGTACCCGTCACGTTATCCTCCTACCGTTACATGAAAACCCTCTGCTTCTGCTTTGCCACGAACGCGAGCAATGTCTTCCGCCGTCGGCGGCACACACGCTTTCATCGCCCATTCGCCGCCCAACAATCGGTATTTTGGTTCGCCATACTGGTGAAAGGGAAGCAAATGCAGTTCTCGTATGCCGGTCGGGGCCAAAAAAGCCAGCACGCGTCGCACATTTTCGTCTTCCAGAGTGAACCCCGGAATCAACGGAAGACGCGGAATGACGTTGATCCCTTCTCTCACCAGCGCTAAAAAATTCTCCTGCACGCGTGGCTGATTCATTTTCACTACCGCCTGAGCGCGCGCAGGCTCCATTATTTTTAGATCGAAGAGCACTTCGTCGCACTGCTGAGCCAAAGGCAGCAGGCGATTCAAGGGTGCATCGCCCGCCGTTTCGATCGCGGTATGCAAACCCGCTTTGCGTAATCTTTTCAGAAAGCGAGTCGCGAACCCCGCCTGCATTAACACTTCGCCGCCCGAAAGCGTGATGCCCCCGCCTGAAGTGCGATAAAAAACCTCGTCTTTCAGCACCTCACGCTCAAGTTGCTCAAGCGTCACATCCCTGCCAATCCGTTCAAATGCCCCTGAAGGGCATTCGTCTGCATCACGTAAACAGGGCGCACAGTGCAGGCATTTACTCTCGCGACGCACCGTTTGGATAGCAGGCGAAAGGGATTCCGGGTTAGCGCACCAAGGGCACCGGTGCGGGCAGCCTTTGAAAAAAACCACCGTACGGATGCCCTGCCCATCGTTCAGGGAGTAGCGCTGAATGTTGAAAATGCGCGCCGTGTCAGCGCGCGTCTCCAGCACCTCACAATTGATGTGCGGTGCGGCGGATAATGTCATCCTGGATCTCCTTCGACAGCTCGACAAAGAAGGCGCTGTAACCCGCCACGCGCACCACCAGCCCGGCGAAATCTTGTGGTCGCGCCTGCGCTTCACGCAGGGTATCGGCATTCACCACGTTAAACTGGACGTGCTGCAATTTCAGCCTGGTGAAAGCCCGCAGAAAGTCAGCCAGCTTATTCAGCCCGGCATCACCTTCCAGCGTCGCGGGTGTGAATTTCACATTCAATAATGTGCCGTTAGACAACAACGTGTTATCCAGCTTACTCACCGATTTCAGCACGGCGGTTGGCCCCTGCATGTCCTGCCCGAGCATCGGTGACAAGCCGCCGTCGGCCAGTTGCTCGCCCGCGTAGCGTCCGTCTGGCGTTGCGCCGACCACCGCGCCCAACGGCACATGAGCGGAAACAGTGTACGACCCTGGCGTAAATTGCCCTCCGCGCGGATTACGGTATTTTTCCACTTCTTTGCAGTAGTAGCGCAGCAAATCGGCGCTGATGTTGTCCACTTCGTCGATATCATTGCCGTATTTCTCAAAGCGGTTGATCAGCCGGGCGCGAATTTTCTCGCCTTCTGGCGTCGCAAAGTTGGCTTTCAGTACCGCCAGCAGCTCATCAAAACTCAGCCTTTGCTGATCAAACACCATGCCTTTCAGGGCATGCAGAGAATCACTGAGGTTGGCGATGCCGATCCCTTGTACGCCCGAGAAGTTGTAACGAGCGCCGCCTTCGGTGACGTCTTTCCCGTTCTCCAGACAATCGCTGATGAACGACGACAGCAGCGGTACCGGTGCCCAGTCGCGATGGCCGATATCGCAGATGTTGCTGCCTTCGGCCATCAGTGAAATGAAGTGTCTGGTCTTCGCGCGGATTTTGTCCAGCAGGGTATCCCAACTGATGTCCGCGTTACCTTCGTGCTCCTGCAATACAATTTCCATGACTTTCAGCAGGTTAAACATCGCGATATCGTGCAGCCCGTAGGTTTTCCCGGGAATAGAAAGCTCCACGCAGCCCACGACGGAATAATCACGCGCATCTTCCAGCGAAACGCCTCGATTCAGGAAAGCAGGCACAACCACTTCATCGTTAAAAATCTGCGGAATACCGGTGCCCAGACGAACCGTTTCTGCCGTTTTGTGTAAGAACGGCCCATCAATCAGCTCATTCACGCGCACGCCCAGGTTTGGCTGTGGCAGACGGACATTCTGATAGGCATCAAGGCACAGGAAGGAGAGAATATTTACCGCGCTGCGGCCGTTTTCCGTCAGACCGCCAAGCAGGGCGGTGTAGCCCGTCGGGAAGCCTGCGAAATAGCGCGCGCTGCTGGTTGAACGCAGCAGCACCACGTCGTTGCACTTCACCCACAGCGATTCAAGCATCTCGCGCAGGAAAGCAGGATCCTCACCCTGGCTCAGCGAGGCCTGATAAAAAGGCAGCATGTACTGATCGAAACGCCCGATGGAGAGCGAACTCGCATTCGACTCATACTGCAAAATCACGTTCATGTACCAGAACAGCTGACACGCCTGCCAGAACGTCTTCGGCTTGTGTTCTGCGTTATGGCGTGAAATCTCAGCCATTTGGCGCAATTCTTCCGCCCGTTTCGCGTCCTGACACTCAAGCGCCATCGCATCGGCAAGCACGGCGTAGCGCAGAATATGACGCTGCGAGGCTTCCAGCAGTAACAACGCGGCAGCATAAAAATCATTATCCTGCTCACGCTGACAGAGCGTTTTCAGCTCGGCCACTAGCGCACCCAAGCCATTTTCCAGCAGGCGTGGGTAATCGATGATGATGTGCCCTTGCCCCTTGTCGGTCTGGTTAACGCTAAAGATTTGCGTCGCGACCGCCGCTTTGACCTCATCCGACATTCTGGCGTTGATGAAATCCTTCATCGACCGTTTTTCCCAGTAAGGGAAAAGCTCTTCGCGATAGATTCGTTTGTCGTCTTCGCTGATCGCAAACTTGTCCTGTGGGCGGCTTGAAAACTGATCCAGTTCTTTCAGCAACCAGTACGGGTCCATTTCCGGTGACATAATGCCAGCGCGCGGCTGCACGGTTCGGTTCCCGGCAATCAGCTCCTCATCACGAATCGCTATCTCCACCTTATCCAGAATATGCGCCGTCGCTTTGGCTCTGCGCAGGACAACCGGCTCGCCTTCCGTCTGCCGATGGCTTTCGGTATACAGCAGCGCGCGCTCAAGGGAAATTTCACGGGGATGGGCAAACAGGGCGTCTTTCAGGCGTTGAATGCGATTCGTCATGGGGCACTCCTTTTTTGAGGTCAGGCGGCCCGCCCAAACAGAAGCGGGCCGGTGTGCTAAGCGGTTTGCGTCAGGTGGGATTCAATCTTGTTCATGATGGCGTCGGCGCGTTTTACCGCATCGCTGATGTTGACGCGGACAATCGTTTTGCCTTGAAAACGCTCTTCAAATTTGATGCCGATATCTTTGGTGAGGATAACCATGTCAGCGGCTGCCACATCTTCCGCCGTCAGGGTATTTTCCTGGCCAATCGAGCCTTGCGTTTCCACTTTGACCTGCCAGCCTTTGGCTTTCGCCGCGGCTTCCAGCGCTTCGGCAGCCATGTAGGTATGAGCGACACCGGATGGACAAGCCGTTACTGCGATAATTGAAATCATGGTCATTCCCTCTTAGTTAATCTCGAAATCCAAATCCAGGTCGTCTTCTTTCTCAACAACCGGTTTTTGCTGTTTACGTGCCAGGCTTTTCAGAACGTTGACGCTAACGGCCGTCACCACAGCGCCCACCGCAACCGCCGCGATATACCCCAACTTGCCATCGACCACTGGCAGCACAATCAGCCCGCCCCAGCCCGCATAACATTGCGCGCCGATGACCGCAGCGGTAACCGCGCCGCACGCAGAACCCAGCATGATGGAGGGGATGACGCGCAATGGGTCGGCGGCGGCAAATGGGATTGCGCCTTCGGTCACGCCCACGCAGCCCATGACCAGTGCCGCTTTTCCGGCTTCTCGTTCTTCCGCGCTGAAGTTATTGCGCTTAATCAGCGTTGCCAGCCCCAGCCCAAGCGGCGGGACACAAATCGCGACAGCAGCAATCGCCACCACCGTATAAACGCCCTGCGCCACACAGATAAGCATGAAAGCGTAAGCCACTTTGTTGACTGGCCCGCCCATGTCGAACGCCAGCATCAGGCCCATCACAATCGCCAGCACAACGATGCTGCCTTGCTGCATCCCTTGCAGCCAGCTGGTGAGACTGTGGGTTAACGCACCAACCGGTTCGCCAAGGCCCCACATCATGATCCCGGCGGTAACAAAAGTGCCGATAATCGGGATGACAAAGATGGGCATGACCGAGCGCAGGACTTTCGGTACGGGAATGCGCTTGAGATAGAAGACGACGATCCCGCCGATAATCCCGCCGATGATCGCGCCGAAGAAGCCTGCGCCAAAACTGTTACCGACCCAGGCACCAATGGCGCAAGGTGCCAATGCAGAGCGTTCCGCAATGGAATAACCGATGTAAGCGGCCAGGAAAGGCACCATCAGGGTTAGCCCCGCCACGCCAATATCAAACAGCTTTTTCAGGTTGGGATCTGTTGCGGCATCAGGCACAGCGCCTTTGCCATACAGCATGACGGACACCGCGAGCAGAATGCCCCCGGCGACCACGAACGGGATCATATGCGACACGCCGGTCATTAAATGCTGACGGGTGTTTTTGAGGATGTGCACCAACTCTTTCATTTGCTGCTCCCGGGCCACAGGCCCATATCCATAACGTTGTTGGGGCAACAATAGGCAATCGGAAGCGCAACAGACAGTGGACAAAAAGGCCATTTACTGGATTTTTGTAATGCTTAGTGAAAAATGGGATCGCTCTCAAAGAGTTGAGCATTTCAGCCAAAAGTGCGGATTCGCTGCAACCTGTGAGCGATATCGCATTTCAACAGGGATAATACATTTATCCAGTTTTTAGCCGTTTTGTCAGATAGCCCCTGCCCTTTTCCCCGCTCTATGCTGTCGCCAGACCCTATTTGAATTGAGGAGAAAGGCCATGGCCCAGGTTGTGGAATTTATCTGTACCTTGCCCAACGGTGTGCACGCTCGCCCGGCAAGCCTGGTGGAAACGCTGTGCAACACCTTCTCATCGGCGATTGAGTGGCACAATTTACGCAGCGAACGCAGCGGCAATGCCAAGAGCGCGCTGGCGATTATCGGCACTGACACCCTCACCGGAGACAGCTGTCAGATACGTATTGAAGGGCCAGACGAGGCCAACGCCCAACAAAAGCTCAGCGCCTGGTTTCGCGATGAATTTCCACACTGTGATGCACCGCTGGAACACGCAAGCGAACAGGAAATGGATGCCCTGCCGGAATCGTTGACTCATCTGAACCCAACGCTGATTCGCGCTCGCTCTGTGTGCAGCGGCAGCGCAGGCGGCGTGTTGACGGCCATCACCGCGCTGAATCTCGGTACGCTCAGCAATCTGCCCGCCACGTTGTCTCAGGAGCAAGAGCAAGCCGCGCTGGATAACGGACTGACCTTGCTGGTCAAAACCCTGGCGCTGCGCCAACTCGACAGCGACAGCACCACCAGCGCCATTCTCGACGCCCATCGTTCACTGGCAACGGACACCAGCCTGCGTCAGCATCTTCTGGGCGGCATCACTGAAGGGTTGAGCTGCGCCGAAGCGATCATTCGCAGCGCCCGGCACTTCAGCGAAACCTTCGAGAAATCCAGCAGCAGCTATTTGCAGGAGCGCGTGCTGGATGTGACCGACGTCTGTTACCAACTGCTGCAACAGATCTACGGCGAAGCCCGCTTCCCGGCTCCGGGTCAGTTAACCCGTCCGTCCATTTGCATGGCTGACGAACTGACACCAGGCCAGTTTCTTGAACTGGATAAAACCCTGCTGAAAGGGTTGATTCTGCAAAGTGGCGGCACGACTTCTCACACAGTGATCCTCGCTCGCTCCTTTAATATCCCGACGCTGGTTGGCGTGGATATTCCTGCCCTTTCTCGCTGGCAAAATCAGCCTGTCTGGCTCGACGGAAACACCGGTGCCATCGTTGTAGAACCGACGCAGGCCATTAACCGCTATTACCAGCAGGAAGCGCGTGTTCAGGCTGCGCTGCGTGAACAGCAAAGTGTGTGGCTGGAAAAAGAGGCCAGAAGTGCGGATGGACTACGCCTGGAAGTGGCCGCCAATATCGCCCACGCCGTGGAAGCGCAGGCCGCTTTTGGTAACGGCGCTGAGGCGGTCGGTTTGTTCCGCACGGAAATGCTGTACATGGACAGAACCAGTGCGCCTTCCGAAGACGAGCTGTACAACATTTTCTGTCAGGCGCTGGAGTCCGCAACCGGACGTAGCATCATCGTGCGTACCATGGACATCGGCGGCGACAAGCCGGTGGACTATCTCAACATTCCGGCAGAAAACAATCCGTTCCTGGGCTATCGCGCAGTGCGTATTTATGAAGAGTACGCCGCGCTGTTTACGACTCAGCTTCGCTCGATCCTGCGCGCCTCTGCTCACGGCAAACTGAAGATCATGATCCCGATGATCTCCTCGATGGAAGAGATCTTATGGGTGAAAGAAAAACTCGCCGAAGCCAAACAGCAATTGCGCAGCGCCCACATCCCGTTTGATGAAAAAATTCCTCTCGGCATCATGCTGGAAGTGCCGTCAGTGATGTTCATCATCGACCAGTGTTGCGAAGAGATAGACTTCTTCAGCATCGGCAGCAACGACCTGACGCAATACCTGCTGGCAGTCGATCGCGATAACGCCAAAGTCACGCGCCACTACAACAGCCTGAACCCGGCGTTTTTACGCGCACTGGATTTTGCGGTGCAGGCCGTTCATCGCCAGGGGAAATGGATTGGCCTGTGCGGCGAACTGGGGGCGAAAGGTTCTGTGCTCCCACTGCTGGTCGGGCTCGGGCTGGATGAAATCAGCATGAGCGCACCTGCCATTCCTGCTACAAAAGCGCGTCTGGCGCAGCTCGACAGCCGCGCCTGCCGTCAGTTGCTCAATCAGGCCATGGCCTGTCGTACTTCGCTGGAAGTGGAGCATTTGTTGGCGCAATTCCGCATGACGCAACAAGACGCGCCGCTGATCGCCGCCAGCTGCATCTCGCTCGATAATGACTGGCAAAGCAAAGAAGAAGTGCTCAAAGGCATGACCGACAACCTGCTGCTGGCCGGACGCTGCCGTTACCCTCGCAAACTGGAAGCCGATCTCTGGGCGCGTGAAGCGGTGTTTTCGACAGGCCTTGGCTTCAGTTTTGCCATCCCGCACAGCAAATCAGAGCACATCGAACAATCCACTATCAGCATGGCACGCCTACCAAAGCCGGTGCAATGGGGCGAAGAAGAAGCGCAGTTCATCATCATGCTGACGCTGAATAAACACGCCGCAGGCGATCAACACATGCGTATTTTCTCGCGACTGGCTCGCCGCATCATGCACGCGGAATTTCGCGATGCGCTGGTGAACGCCGCTTCACCAGAAGCGATCGCCAGCCTGCTGCAACACGAACTGGAACTCTGACCTAAGGAAACCTCATGGAACTGTATCTCGATACCGCAAATGTCGCTGAAGTCCGCCGTCTGGCCCGTATTTATCCGATTGCAGGCGTCACCACTAACCCGAGCATTATTGCCGCTGGAAAAACAGCACTGTGGGAAGTCCTTCCACAGTTGCAGGAAGCCATTGGCCCACAGGGCAAACTCTTTGCCCAAACGATGAGCCGCACCGCGGACGGCATGGTGGATGAAGCAAAACGCCTGGCTAATTTTTTGCCCGACATCGTGGTCAAAATTCCGGTGACTGCCGAAGGGCTGGCGGCCATCAAACGGTTAAAAAGTGAAGATATTCCGACACTCGGCACCGCGGTTTATAGCGCCTCGCAAGGATTACTCGCCGCATTGGCAGGGGCTGAATATGTCGCCCCGTATGTTAACCGTGTGGATGCGCAGGGCGGCGACGGCATCCAGACAGTGCGGGAACTGCAAACTCTGCTGGAGCTGCACGCTCCGCAGAGCAAGGTGTTGGCGGCCAGTTTTAAAACGCCGCGTCAGGCGCTGGATTGCCTGCTCGCCGGGTGCGAAGCAATCACCCTTCCCTTAGACGTAGCGCAACAAATGCTCGGCACGCCCGCAGTAGAGTCAGCTATTGAGAAGTTTGAGCAGGACTGGAAGAACGCATTTGGCAATCTCAACCTTTAAGGAGTGATGTATGGACAGGATTATTCAATCGCCAGGCAAATATATCCAGGGTGCAGATGTTCTCACCCGCCTCGGTGACTACCTCAAGCCGATGGCTGAACGCTGGCTCATCGTGGGCGATAAATTTGTGCTCGGTTTCGCTGAGAAGACGCTGCGCAAAAGTATCGACGAGAGCGGCTTAGCGGCTGATATCGTGCCGTTCAACGGCGAATGTTCGCAAAATGAAATCAATCGCTTACGTGACATCGCGGTAAGCGCAAAATGCCAGGCTGTGCTGGGCATTGGCGGGGGCAAAACGCTGGATACCGCGAAAGCGCTGGCACACTTCATGAATTTGCCCGTCGCCATCGCGCCAACCATCGCCTCAACGGATGCGCCCTGCAGCGCACTTTCCGTCATCTATACCGACGAGGGCGAATTCGACAGATATCTGATGCTGCCACACAATCCAAACCTGGTGATTGTCGACACCAAAGTGGTGGCCGGTGCGCCTGCACGTTTACTGGCGGCGGGCATTGGTGATGCGCTGGCAACCTGGTTTGAAGCACGTGCTTGTTCACGCAGTGGCGCAACCACCATGGCAGGAGGACGCTGCACTCAGGCCGCGCTGGCACTGGCGGAACTGTGCTACAACACACTGCTGGAAGAAGGCGAAAAAGCCATGCTGGCGGCAGAGAAACATGTGGTGACGCCAGCGCTTGAACGCGTGATTGAAGCGAATACCTATCTCAGCGGCGTCGGCTTTGAAAGCGGCGGCCTGGCGGCGGCTCACGCAGTGCATAACGGCTTAACCGCCATTCCGGATGCGCACCATTACTACCACGGCGAAAAAGTCGCGTTCGGTACGCTCACGCAACTGGTGCTGGAAAACGCGCCACAGGAAGAGATCGAAACCGTCGCCGCACTTTGCTACGCGATTGGCCTGCCAATCACGCTGGCACAGTTGGATATTCAGAATGATGTGCAGGAAAAAATGCGCATTGTGGCGGAAGCGGCGTGCGCACCGGGTGAAACCATCCACAACATGCCGGGCGGCGTGACCGTTGATCAGGTTTATGCGGCGTTGCTGGTTGCCGATAAATTCGGCCAGCAGTGTTTACTGCACTGGGAATAACGTTTTGATTGCCGGGTGGCGCTGCGCTTGCACCGGCCTACACAGGTTCGTAGGTCGGGTTAGCGCAGCGCCACCCGACATTTTTTTGAGTTATACCGCAGGACGCACGCCGAGCGTGTGGCAAATCGCGTAGCTCATTTCTGCGCGGTTCAGGGTATAGAAGTGGAAATCTTTCACCCCTTCGCGGCTCAGGATTTTCACCATGTCCATCGCGATGTTCGCGCCGACGAGTTTGCGGGTTTCCGCATCATCATCCAGCCCGTTAAACATTTGCGCCATCCACGCAGGAATGCGGACGTTGGTCATGTCAGCGAATTTCTTCGCCTGTTTGAAGTTGGAGACCGGCAGAATGCCCGGAATAATTTCCACATCAATGCCGGTCGCTGCACAGCGATCGCGGAAACGCAGGTAGCTTTCCACGTCGAAGAAGAATTGGGTGATCGCGCGGTTTGCACCCGCGTCAATTTTGCGCTTCAGGTTCAGCAAATCGGCCTGTGCGCTTTTCGCTTCCGGGTGCACTTCAGGATAAGCGGCAACGGAAATATCGAAATCACCCACATCCTTCAGCAAGCTCACCAGATCGGCCGCGTACATATCCGGCTTACCGCTGCCCGGAGGCAAATCACCGCGCAGGGCGACGATATGGCGAATGCCGTTATTCCAGTAATCCCGGGCAATGGTACGCAGCTCTTCGCGCGAGGCATCAATGCAGGTCAGATGCGGAGCGGCTTCGAGACCCGTTCTGTCTTTAATCCCTTTGATGATGCTGTGCGTACGGTCGCGCTCACCTGAATTCGCGCCGTAGGTGACGGAAACGAATTTCGGCTTCAGGCTGCTCAGCCTGTCGATAGAGGCCCACAGGGTCTGCTCCATTTCACTGGTGCGCGGCGGGAAAAACTCAAAGGAAACGTTAATCTGGCCAACTTCTGCCAGGCTCTGATTCAGGGCTTCCCGCTGGTTGGCGTGAAAAAAGCTCATACCTTACCTCTGTCTGTCGCTTTGGAGTTGCTGATGTTTGTTGTTATGTGAACTTCTATACGTTTAGACGTCCAGATGTAAAAATGACGGAAAAGCCGCAGGACGTCAACAGAAAAAACACCGGAAGGGGTGAGGAATATTCAGCAAAGATGAAAAAAGTTCATGATGGGGAACCGTGCGGCCTGATGCCCTCTCCCACAGGGCGAGGGGAGAAGCAGAGTTCCCTCTCCCTTGAGGGAGAGGGTTAGAGAGAGGGGGAAAAGCCGAGGAGACTACAGAAGCTGAGCCAGACGATTGATATCAGACTGAATCGCCCCGGCGGTCACATCACGCCCCGCACCCGGCCCGCGGATCACCAGCGGGTTGTCGCGATACCAGCGGCTTTCAATCGCGAAGACGTTATCGCAGGGCAGCAGTGCCGCCAGGGGATGCTCTGGACGAACCGCTTCCACGCCAACGCGTGCTTTGCCGTTGGCATCGAAACGGGCGACATAGCGCAGCACCAGGCCCATTTCCTGCGCGGCTTCCAGACGCTGGATCATTTGCTCGTTGAGCTCATCGCCATTCTCAAAGAAATGGTCGATTGAACCTTCTTCGCAATGCGACGGTACCAGAGATTCGACGCGCACCTGATCCGGCTCGATATCGTAACCGGCTTCACGCGCCAGGATAACCAGCTTACGCATCACGTCTTTACCAGACAGATCGACACGTGGGTCTGGCTCGGTCAGCCCTTGCTGCCAGGCCTGATCCACCAGCTCGGTGAACGGCACCGTGCCGTCAAACTGCAGGAACAGCCAGGAAAGCGTGCCCGAGAAAATCCCGCTGATGGCCAGAATCGAGTCACCACTTTCACGCAGATCGCGCACGGTATGGTTAACCGGCAAGCCCGCGCCTACGGTGGCGTTATACAGCCAGCGACGCCCGGTTTTTTCAAACGCATCGTGGATCTGACGGTATTTGTCGCTGGTGCTGGCCCCGGCGAGTTTGTTGGCGCTGATCACATGGAAACCGTGGCTGGCGAAATCAAGATACTGATCGGCGAGCTGTTCGCTTGCCGTCACGTCCAGCACCACCAAATCGTCATACGGGTGAGCTCGCATCCACAGGAACAGCGATTCTTCATCCTGCTCGACGGCTTCATCGTTGAAGAATGCCAGTGCGCGGCTGGCATCCAGACCTTCGTAATTCAGCAGGCTGCGGCGGCTGTCCACCACGCCCGCCAGAACGAACTCAAACCCTGTACGTGCGGAAAGCGTGCTTTGCTCGCGGGCAAACAACTCAAGCCAGCGAGAACCGATGTTACCCTTGCCGAACAACACCAGGCCGATACGTTTTTCGGCACGGAAAATGGACTGATGCAGGCCCTGAATCAGGCTTTCTGTCGGCCCGGTACGCAAGATGGCAACCAGGCTGATACCTTCTTCAGACTGCCAGGTGAACTCCACTGGCTGACCTTTTAACTGCTGCCAGAAACGGTGACAGTGCAGTGGATTACGGGTCACACCTGCCCCAACCATCGCCACCAGCGCCAGGCCCTGGCGCAGACGCAGTTCACCTGGAAGGCCAGCTTCATCCAGCAGCTTCAGCGCGCTGTCCACCACTTCAGCGGTATAGCAAAATTGCAGCAGATGACGGTCAGTATGGACGCCAACCGCCAGCGGGCGAACCTGCGCACGCTTAAGCACTAAATCGATTTCTTTGTGCGCCAGTTTGAAATCGTGCCCGGCAGGCACAACAAACTCAATCAGGCAAACATCATCATGGCTGGTAACAATACGTGCCCCAGTGCCAGAGGCCAGCACGCGTTCAATACGGGTCGAGCCCTGATCCGGCGTGTAGCTGCAGCGCAGTTGCAGGTCGATGTCGCTGCCGGAAACGGGTTGAAGAGTACGTGCGTGCAGCACCGGTGCTGCCAGACGCGCCAGTTCACTAGCTTCATCAAGACGCAGCAGTGGCAGCAGACACGCATCTTTCACTTTACGCGGGTCGGCGCTGTAAACACCGGCCACATCGCTCCAGATGGTGACGCGGGAAACGCCCGCCAGCGCGCCAATCTGCGTGGCGGAATAGTCAGAACCATTTCGACCCAGCAGGACTGTTTCACCCGCGTTATCGCGGCTGATAAATCCAGTCACCACCAGACGTTTGTTCGGATGCTGCGCCATCAATTGCTGGAGCAACGGGAATGAGAGGCCTTCATCCACCTGAGGTTGAGCAGCGCGTTCTGCACGCAAGAAGAAACGGGCATCAAGCCAGGCGGCATCCAGCCCTTGTTGTTGCAAGACTGCCGCCATCAGACGGGCCGACCACACTTCACCGTGGCCCACCACTTCGGCATACACAGCATCGGTAATGCCCGCATCGAGAAGTGCCGCCAGACGCTCAAGATCCTGAATAAACTCGGCAATCATGCTGTCAGCGACGTCGGCAGGCAGCAGGCCGGTAATCAGTTCAATCTGGTAACGACGCAGCGACTGCTGAACCTGATGCGCAGAAAGGCGGTCGGTCTGGCTGAGCTTCAGCCAGCTAATCAACTGGTTGGTGGTGCTGCCCGCGGCGGAAACAACCATCATGTCTTCAGGCTGCGAGTGCTCAGCCATAATCCCTGCCACACGCAGGTAACATTTCGCATCCGCCAGACTGCTGCCACCAAACTTATGCAGTTGACGACCTTTCGCCCCTGCCTGCGCTATCACACTCATGTTTACCCCTCGTTTGCTGCCCGGAACCCATTTTCCAGGTCGGCAATTAAATCTTCGCTATCTTCAATCCCGGTCGAAATACGCAGTAGCGTTTCGGAGATCCCTGCCGCTGCGCGCGCTTCTGGTGCCATGCCCGCATGAGTCATGGTCGCCGCGTGGGAAATCAGGCTTTCCACGCCGCCTAAAGATTCTGCCAGTGTGAACAACGACAGCCCGCTCAGGAAGCGGCGCAGGGTGTTCTCATCACCGTCCAGTTCAAAACTGAGCATCGCGCCAAAGCCTTTTTGCTGACGAGCGGCAATCTCGTGGCCCTGGTTTTCCGGCAGAGAAGGATGATACAGCTTTTTCACCAGCGGTTGCTGCTTCAGGAACTCAACAATGGCCGTTGCGTTACGCTGCGCCACTTCCATACGCGGGCTAAGCGTACGCAGACCACGCAGCAGCAGGTAGCTGTCGAACGCGCTGCCGGTGACGCCAATATTATTCGCCCACCATGCCAGCTCAGTGACAGTGTCAGGATCTTTCGCAATCACCACGCCCGCGACCACATCGGAATGGCCGTTCAGGTACTTGGTGCAGGAATGCAGAACCAAATCGGCCCCGAGCGCCAGCGGGTTTTGCAGCGCCGGGCTCAGGAAGGTGTTATCCACCACGCTGATAGCACCTGCCGCACGCGCCAGCTCGCAGATTTTCGCAATATCCACGACGCGCAACAATGGGTTGCTTGGGCTTTCTACCAGCACCAGATTCGGTTTTTCTGCCAGCGCCGCTTTCAGCGCCTGCTCGTTACCTTGATCGACAAACAGCACGCGGTAGCAGCCCCGCTTTGCAAGGCTATCGAACAGGCGATAGCTGCCGCCGTAGCAGTCGTGTGGTGCCACCAGCAAATCGCCAGGCTTCAGGTAAACCGTCGTCACCAGATGAATGGCTGACATGCCGGTGTTGGTCAGTACTGCACCCGCACCGCCTTCCAGTTCTGCCAGCGCACGCTGCACGACGTCACGAGTCGGGTTACCGCGACGGGAATAGTCATGAGCGCGTGGCTCATTGAATCCGGTGAAGTTATAGGTACTGGAGAGATGAATCGGGGGGACAACGCAGCCATATTGCTCGTCATCATTTAACCCGCTACGCACTGCGATGGTGGCTTGTTTACGCGTCATGGTGAATCGTTCCTGGCTTTGGCGATGAAAAGTCAGGCCTCAGAGTAACCACTGCTATAATAGACGTCAACACATCTGGACATCTAAACTTCTTTGCGTATAGATTGAGCAATCGGTCAATAGCCGTTAAAATTATATGCATTAGCGCACATCTGCAGAGGCTTTGCTGGTGTCATGGTCACATCGCTAAGGTAAACTGTGCGGGTTTATGGTCGGGCGGGCGCTCAGACCTTTTATTAATGATTAGAGGAAAGGTATCTCATGGCTGAATGGAGCGGCGAATATATCAGCCCCTACGCTGAGCACGGTAAGAAGAGTGAGCAGGTCAAAAAAATTACGGTGTCCATTCCTCTGAAGGTGTTGAAAATTCTCACCGACGAACGCACCCGTCGCCAGGTCAACAACCTGCGTCACGCCACTAACAGCGAACTGCTGTGCGAAGCCTTCCTGCATGCCTTCACCGGACAGCCACTGCCGAACGATGAAGATCTGCGTAAAGAGCGTAGTGACGAAATTCCGGAAGAGGCGAAGGTTATCATGCGTGAGCTGGGTATCGACCCGGATACGTGGGAATACTAAGCCGACGAGCACGGCTGTTCAGTCCCGCTGAGCGAACTCAGCGGGATTCCTTCTTAGAAGTTATACCCCAACCCGACACGATATCTTGTCTGACGATCGTCGGTGGTGGTGGTGTTATAGCCTGACGACACATTACCGACTTCAACAAACGGCACCCACGAATCAATGTTATAGGCGACGCGGAAATTATATTCGTAGTCTTCTTTTTTGTTGTTGTACAGGTCCTCGTTATCGGCAAACTTATAAATGCCATTAAGTTCAAACATCCAGTTATTGATGTTATAACCCAACCATGCTTCAGGGCGATACACCGTGCGGTCATCTTTTCCATCGGCATTACGGCGCGTATATTCTGTCCGGTAACGGAAAGCAGTCCACCAGTTGTCATTAATAGTGTATTGTACGCGAAGATACGGTTTATATATTGCCATATCATCGCCCATTTCCACGGCAATACCCGGCTGCCAGATAAATCCTTGCCAGGTAAATTGATAGCTTGCCGTGTATTCGTTACTGTTCGCTTCCATATTATTAAGCGCATCATTAGATTGCGCATTATCAGAACGCGAGACCGCTTCCACCGCTACGCCAAAGCCCGTGCCAAAGCGGTGTGACATGTACACACGATCATAGTTACGCCCGTCGTCGTAATATTCATGTCGATAATCAACATAACCCGCCTGAGCGGCACAGGATATTAGCGGAACCAGTAATAAAGCACGCGTAAATTTCATTATATTCCCTCAGAGAACGGCTTCAAAAAACCATTGCGTCGCAATCCATGTCCGGAAAAGGACTACCCGCGAGATGGAAAGACACTGAATGTAAAAACGGTGTCATTCACCCCGAACTTTATTTAGGAAAACCGAGGCATACCTTTATTATTCTGCCGTTAAAAAAGCAGAACTGGCAAAATAGGAAAGATGTTAAGGATCGTTATCGCAACGGGGATAATAATGTAGATGAGGAGCCTGAATTTATCTCTGAGAATATATTGATTTTTAATAAAGAAGTAACAGGAACGCGTAATATTATTTCGGACACAAAAAAACCGCCCGCAGGCGGTTTTTTCTGGCAGCAGTGTAACTTATTTGCTGCCTGGGATGCTGAAACGCTTGTTGAAGCGGTCAACACGGCCACCGGTAGCAACGTCACGCTGCTTGCCAGTGTAGAACGGGTGGCATTTGCCGCACACGTCCAGATTCAGATCGTGACCCGCGGTAGAGCGGATTTTGATCGCATTACCGCAAGAGCAGTTTGCAGTAATTTCTTCGTATTTCGGGTGAATATCTTTTTTCATGGGAGAACCTCAGTTAAGGCCGCGTCGCTCTTCCAGCCCTAACGCCAGACACCACGCGATGTTGATAGTATAGTTTTTGATACCGCATAAAGCGCATCAAAGGCCGCGAATCATACAGAATTTGACCAGGGGTTGCAATCTGATCCACGCTCCCTGAGTAACAATGTGTATACTATCCCACCCTTTTTCAAGTCAGGAAGAGCTGATGCCCGTCGCACACGTTGCCCTGCCCGTTCCGCTTCCCCGCACGTTTGATTATCTGCTGCCCGAAGGCATCAGTGCCAAAGCCGGGTGTCGCGTACGCGTGCCGTTTGGGAAACAACAGGAACGCGTCGGCATTGTGGTCTCCGTCAGCGACGTGAGCGAACTGCCGCTGAATGAGTTGAAAGGTGTCATTGAGGTGCTGGACGTTGAACCGGTGTACACGCCGACCGTCTGGCGCATGCTGCAGTGGGCCGCAGACTATTACCATCATCCTGTTGGCGATGTGTTATTTCATGCCTTGCCTATCCTGCTTCGTCAGGGAAAGCCCGCCAGCGCAACGCCGCTGTGGTACTGGTTTGCCACTGAGCAAGGCCAGGCTGTTGATATCAGCACCTTGAAAAGATCGGCCAAGCAGCAGCAGGCACTCGCCGCACTGCGCCAGGGCAAAATCTGGCGTCATCAGGTTGCTGAACTTGAATTCAACGACGCCGCGCTGCAAGGCCTGCGCAAAAAAGGCTACTGCGAACTGGCCAGTGCCGCGCCGATCATAACCGACTGGCGAGACGGTTATGCAGTGACGGGCGAACGCCTTCGCCTGAACACGGAACAGGCCACCGCCGTGGGCGCAATACATAGCGCTTCGGGCAGCTTCTCTGCCTGGCTGCTGGCGGGCGTGACCGGCTCGGGTAAAACGGAAGTTTATCTGAGCGTTCTGGAAAACGTGCTGGCGCAAGGCAAACAGGCGCTGGTGATGGTGCCGGAAATCGGCCTGACGCCGCAGACCATCGCCCGTTTTCGCGAACGCTTTACTGCCCCGGTCGAAGTGCTGCACTCCGCCCTGAACGACAGTGAGCGGCTCGCTGTATGGCTGAAGGCCAAAAACGGCGAAGCGGCGATTGTGATTGGTACACGCTCTTCCTTATTTACGCCGTTTAACAATCTCGGTGTGATCGTTATCGACGAGGAACATGACAGTTCCTACAAGCAGCAGGAAGGCTGGCGCTACCATGCCCGCGACCTGGCAGTGTGGCGTGCGCATAACGAGCAAATCCCCATCATTTTGGGCTCCGCAACACCGGCGCTGGAAACGTTGCATAACGTTCGTCAGGGTAAATACCATCAGCTCAAACTGACCAAACGAGCGGGTAATGCCCGCCCGGCCAATCAGCATGTGCTGGATTTAAAAAGCCAGCAGCTTCAGGCGGGCTTGTCGCCTGCGCTTATCGGCAGAATGCGTCAGCATTTGCAGGCAGACAACCAGGTCATTCTGTTTCTGAACCGTCGCGGCTATGCGCCTGCCCTGCTGTGCCATGAATGTGGCTGGATTGCCGAGTGCCCACGCTGCGACAGCTATTACACCCTGCACCAGACGCATCGCCATTTGCGCTGCCACCACTGTGACAGCCAGCGCCCTATTCCGCGCCAGTGCCCATCCTGCGGCTCAACGCATCTGGTGCCGGTGGGGCTAGGTACAGAACAGCTCGAAGAAGCGCTTTCACCGTTGTTTCCGGATGTACCCATTTCACGAATCGACCGCGATACCACCAGCCGTAAAGGTGCGCTGGAACAGTATCTGGCCGAAGTGCATCGGGGTGGCGCAAGAATTTTAATTGGCACCCAGATGCTGGCCAAAGGCCACCATTTCCCGGATGTCACCCTGGTCGCGCTGCTGGATGTGGACGGGGCGCTGTTCTCTGCGGATTTCCGCTCCGCCGAGCGCTTCGCCCAACTCTACACTCAGGTGTCTGGCCGTGCGGGTCGAGCAGGTAAGCAGGGTGAAGTCATTTTGCAGACACACCATCCTGAGCATCCTCTGCTGCAAACGTTGCTCCACCAGGGCTATGACGCCTTTACCCAACAGGCTCTGGCGGAACGCCAGACGCTGCAACTGCCACCGTGGACCAGTCATGTGCTGATTCGCGCGGAAGATCACAATAATCAGGATGCGCCGCTGTTTTTACAGCAGTTGCGAAACCTGATTCAGGCCAGCCCGTTGACGGACGATAAGCTCTGGCTGCTCGGCCCGGTGCCTGCACTGGCGCCAAAACGCGGCGGACGCTGGCGCTGGCAAATCGTGCTGCAACACCCATCACGCCTGCGTTTGCAGCATATTGTTAGCGGCGCAATGGCGCTCATCAATACCCTTCCCGCCTCACGAAAAGTGAAATGGGTGCTGGATGTCGATCCGATCGAAGGTTAACCCTCGCACTGCGAGGGAGATCGAAAAATTTAACTTCGGTCACACTTTTCATGAAATTTCTGTAACTCCCCGGACTGACTCTCTGATAAAAAAGAGGTTGTTGTCAGAGACAGCGGAAGTCTCTGCCCCCGTCAGCGAGGAGAACCCAGGTGAAGTCCAATAAAGAGGTTGTTGCGGCAACCATGAAGGATGTGGCTCAGAAAGCGAATGTCTCTACGGCAACCGTTTCCCGGGCATTGATGAACCCCGATAAAGTCTCCCAGGCGACGCGTAACAAAGTGGAACAAGCGGCGCTGGAAGTGGGTTATCTTCCTCAGGCTCTGGGGCGCAACATGAAGCGCAACGAGTCGAGGACCATTCTGGTGATAGTGCCGGACATCTGCGATCCTTTCTTTAGTGAGATTATCCGTGGCATCGAAATCACGGCGGCCGGGCAAGGCTATCTGGTGCTGATTGGCGATTGTGCGCACCAGAATCAGCAAGAAAAGACCTTTATTGACCTCATTATCACCAAACAGATCGACGGTATGCTGCTGCTGGGCTCCCGCCTGCCGTTTGACGCCAGCATCGAAGAGCAACGGAATTTGCCACCGATGGTGATGGCCAATGAATTTGCGCCAGAGCTTGAACTGCCGACGGTCCACATCGACAACCTTACCGCCTCGTTTAACGCCGTAAATTACCTGCATGAGTTGGGCCATCAGCGCATTGGCTGTATTGCCGGGCCGGAAGAGATGCCGCTGTGCCACTATCGTCTGCAAGGCTACGTCCAGGCACTGCGCCGCAGTGGAATTACCGTTGATCCGCATTATATTGCGCGTGGCAACTTTACGTACGAAGCCGGGGCCAATGCGCTGGAACAACTCCTGGATCTGCCACACCCCCCAACAGCGATTTTCTGCCACAGCGATATTATGGCGCTCGGGGCGCTGTCCTTAGCTAAACGCCGTGGCCTGAAAGTTCCGGATGATTTATCGATAATTGGCTTTGATAACATCTCATTAGCGGAATTTTGCGACCCACCGCTGACCACCGTTTCACAACCCCGTTTTGAGATTGGCCGTGAAGCCATGCTGCTGTTGCTCGATCAACTGAGCGGTCAGAATGTGAGTAGTGGCTCACGCTTACTCGACTGTGAACTGGTTCTTCGCGGGAGTACTACTAAAAATAAGCCTTAAACTAAATACCTTTCGGAGTCCGGCTTCTGGTCAAAGCCCCGTCGCTTAAGTAACATGGCGGACTGACGAACGAATAAATACAGCGAAACGATAGTGGCACAACGAGATTATGTACGCCGCAGCCAACCGGCTCCTTCGCGGCGCAAAAAGAGTCCCTCAAGGAACTCACGGAAGAAGCAAAGTAGCTTTCCTGCTGTTTCACCAGCGATGGTCGCTATTGCTGCGGCTGTGCTGGTCGCCTTTATTGGCGGTCTGTACTTTATTACCCATCACAAGAAAGAAGAAGCTGAGGCTCTCACGGGTCGTCAGGTGACAGGCAATGGCCTGCCGCCGAAACCTGAAGAACGCTGGCGTTACATCAAAGAGCTGGAAAGTCGCCAGCCAGGCGTACGTGCGCCCACTGAGCCGTCTGCGGGTGGCGAAGTGCAGAACGCCAATCAGTTGACCGACGAACAGCGCCAGCTGCTGGCACAAATGCAGGCCGATATGCGCCAGCAGCCCACGCAACTGACGGAAGTGCCGTGGAACGAGCAGACGCCAGCCCAGCGTCAGCAAACGCTGCAACGCCAGCGTCTGGCGCAACAGCAAGCTCAGCAGCAGGTTCAGCAACAACAGTGGTCGCAGTCTCAGCCGGTACAGGCTCCGCGCACGCAACCGCGTGTGAGCGAACAGCCTTATCAAGCGCCACAGCAGGCTGCTCGCACCACACAGAGCCAACCTGCTCAGCAGCATCAGACACCGCCGAAGCAAAGCGCTCAGCAGCCGTATCAGGATCTGTTGCAGACGCCAGCGCACACGGCCGCCAGCCAGCCAAAAACACAGCAGGCTGCCCCAGTCACGCGTGAACCTGAACCGGCCAAACAGACAGCCGAGAAAAAAGACGATCGTCGTTGGATGATTCAGTGCGGTTCCTTTAAAGGCGCCGATCAGGCCGAAACCGTGCGTGCCCAGCTCGCGTTTGAAGGTTTCGATTCCCACATCACCACCAATAATGGCTGGAATCGCGTGGTCATTGGCCCGGTGAAAGGCAAAGAGAATGCCGATGGCACTATTTCTCGCCTGAAGGTTGCTGGCCATTCAAACTGCATTCGTCTCGCCTCTGGGGGTTGAAACCCCCAAAATCCCCCCCATCTATTATTGCAATCTGCCCCGCAAACCATGCGGGGCCTGTATTCTGCTTTACACCCATGGGGGTCGCTCGTGACAACAATAGTTAGTGTTCGCCGTAACGGTCATGTCGTGATTGCCGGTGATGGCCAGGCCACGCTTGGCAACACCGTGATGAAAGGCAACGTGAAAAAAGTCCGCCGTTTATATAACGACAAAGTGATCGCCGGGTTTGCGGGCGGTACCGCTGATGCCTTCACGCTGTTCGAACTGTTCGAGCGTAAGCTTGAAATGCACCAGGGCCATCTGGTGAAAGCCGCGGTGGAGCTCGCCAAAGACTGGCGTACCGACCGCATGCTGCGCAAACTCGAAGCGCTGCTGGCCGTCGCCGATGAAAATGCCTCCCTCATCATCACCGGTAACGGTGACGTGGTGCAGCCCGAAAATGATTTGATTGCCATTGGTTCCGGCGGACCTTATGCGCAGGCTGCTGCCCGTGCGCTGCTGGAAAACAGTGACCTCGGTGCCCGCGAGATCGCGGAGAAAGCGTTGGATATTGCAGGCGACATCTGCATCTACACCAACCACTTCCACACCATCGAAGAATTACCTTCTAAAGCGTAAGGATCTCCCATGTCTGAAATGACCCCACGCGAGATTGTCAGCGAACTCGACAAACACATTATCGGCCAGGACGCCGCCAAGCGTTCTGTGGCTATCGCCCTGCGTAACCGTTGGCGCCGCATGCAGCTCGACGAAGAGCTGCGTCACGAAGTGACCCCGAAAAACATTCTGATGATTGGCCCAACCGGTGTCGGTAAAACTGAAATCGCCCGTCGTCTGGCCAAACTCGCCAACGCGCCGTTCATCAAAGTGGAAGCGACCAAGTTCACCGAAGTGGGCTACGTCGGTAAAGAAGTGGATTCCATTATCCGCGATCTGACCGACGCCGCCGTGAAGATGGTGCGCATGCAGTCCATCGACAAGAACCGCTATCGTGCAGAAGAGATGGCGGAAGAGCGCATTCTCGACGTACTGCTCCCTCCAGCGAAAAACAACTGGGGCCAGGCTGAACAGCCGCAGGAGCCGTCTGCTGCTCGTCAGGCATTCCGCAAAAAACTGCGTGAAGGCCAACTGGACGACAAAGAGATCGAAATCGACCTCGCGGCGGCACCGATGGGCGTTGAAATCATGGCGCCTCCGGGTATGGAAGAGATGACCAGCCAGCTGCAGTCCATGTTCCAGAACCTCGGCGGCCAGAAGCAGAAACCGCGTAAGCTGAAAATCAAAGACGCGATGAAGCTGCTGATTGAAGAAGAAGCGGCGAAACTGGTGAATCCGGAAGAGCTGAAGCAGGATGCCATCGACGCTGTTGAGCAGCACGGCATTGTGTTCATCGACGAAATCGACAAAATCTGTAAGCGCGGCGGTAACTCCTCCGGCCCGGACGTGTCACGTGAAGGCGTGCAGCGCGACCTGCTGCCGTTAGTGGAAGGTTGCACCGTTTCCACCAAGCACGGGATGGTCAAAACCGACCACATTCTGTTTATCGCTTCTGGTGCCTTCCAGGTCGCCAGCCCGTCAGACCTGATCCCGGAACTGCAGGGTCGTTTGCCGATTCGCGTTGAGCTGAAAGCGCTCACCACCGAAGACTTTGAACGTATTCTGACCGAACCGAACGCCTCTGTGACCGTGCAGTACAAAGCGCTGATGGCCACTGAAGGGGTAACCATCGAGTTCACCGAAAGTGGTATTAAGCGTATCGCCCAGGCCGCCTGGCAGGTTAACGAATCCACCGAAAATATCGGTGCGCGCCGCCTGCACACGGTGCTTGAGCGCCTGATGGAAGACATCTCCTATGACGCCAGTGAACGTCAGGGGGAGTCCTTTACCATTGATGCGGAGTATGTGAGTAAACATCTCGATGCGTTGGTGGCAGATGAAGATCTGAGCCGTTTTATCCTATAATCCCGGTAATTGCATTTTCATCACTGTTGATGGGGGCCAATAGCCCCCATTTTTTATTGGCTAAAAACTATGACTGAACTCAGCCGTACCCAGGCCTGGCTGGAAAGCCTGCGCCCGAAAACGTTACCTCTGGCCTTTGCCGCCATTGTCGTCGGCACCGCACTTTCCTGGTGGCAAGGACACTTCAACCCTCTCGTGGCGCTGTTGGCGCTGGTGACGGCGGGTCTATTGCAAATTCTCTCCAATCTGGCGAATGATTACGGCGATGCCGTGAAAGGCAGCGATAAGCCTGACCGCATTGGGCCGCTGCGTGGGATGCAAAAAGGGGTGATTACCCAGGAACAGATGAAGCGCGCGCTGATGGTTACCGTGCTGCTGATTTGTGTCTCGGGTATCGCGCTGCTGATGGCCTCGTATCAGACGATGGAAGATTTTATCGGCTTTATGGTGCTGGGCGCGGTCTCAATCACTGCGGCCATTACCTACACCGTGGGCACTCGTCCTTACGGTTACATCGGTCTGGGCGATGTCTCCGTGCTGATTTTCTTCGGCTGGCTGAGCGTGATGGGGAGCTGGTATCTGCAGGCTCATACGCTGGAAGCTGTAACCTTCTTGCCTGCCACCGCCTGCGGATTGCTGGCGACGGCAGTGTTGAACATCAATAACCTGCGCGACATCAACAGTGACCGCGAGAACGGCAAGAACACGCTCGCTGTACGCCTTGGGCCAGTCACTGCCCGTCGCTATCACACCTGCCTGCTGATGGGCGCGCTGCTGTGTCTGGCGCTGTTTAACCTGCTGGCTCTGCACAGTTTGTGGGGCTGGTTGTTTATTCTGGCCGCTCCGTTGCTGGTCAAACAGGCGCGATTTGTCCTGACGCATCACGACCCGGTCGATATGCGCCCGATGCTGGAACGCACTGTAAAAGGCGCGCTGCTGACTAACCTTTTGTTTGTGGTTGGCATTGTCCTGAGCCGCGCTTTCGCTTAACTGACAAATATCAATTAACAATTGATGATTTTGCCAACAGTGCGATTCGCACGATATACTGAAAGCACCCACAGCTTCAGAACGTTAAGCCTATGAAATACGATACATCCGAGCTTTGCGACATCTATCAAGAAGATGTCAATGTCGTTGAACCGCTGTTCTCCAACTTTGGCGGACGGTCGTCGTTTGGTGGACAAATTATCACGGTGAAATGTTTCGAGGATAACGGGTTGCTGTACGATATGCTCGAACAGAACGGACGTGGCCGCATCCTGCTGGTGGATGGGGGTGGCTCCGTACGCCGCGCACTGATTGATGCCGACCTGGCAAAACTCGCGGTGCAAAACGAGTGGGAAGGCATTGTGGTGTATGGTGCCGTCCGTCAGGTGGATGACTTAGAAGAGCTGGATATCGGCATTCAGGCGATGGCGGCGATTCCGGTTGGCGCGGCGGGAGAAGGCATTGGCGAAAGCGACGTACGCGTCAATTTCGGCGGCGTGACGTTCTTCTCCGGCGATCATCTGTATGCCGACAACACGGGCATTATCCTGTCCGAAGACGCACTCGATATTGAGTAATCCCGATGTGTTCGGAATAAAAAAGCCTTCTCAGTGAGAAGGCTTTTTCGTTTCTGTCGTCTTACTGAATTTTGCCGAGGAAATCGCGTTTACCCAGCGGCACACCGGCCTGGCGCAAAATGCCGTAAGCGGTGGTGCTGTGGAAATAGAAATTCGGCACAGCGAACTGGAACACGTAGCTGCTGGCGGTGAAATGCAGTTGATGCTCACGAGCCTGAACCATGATCGGGCGCGCATCATCACCAGCCAGTTTTGCATCATCAACACTTTTCAGGAAAGCCACGGTGGCGGCAATACGTTCCTGCAGCTGCGCGAAAGTGCTTTCATTATCTTCATTCACCGGCGCTTCAACGTCTGCCAGACGGGCAATCGCGCGCTTCGCCATATCACAGGTAACCTGCACCTGGCGTTTCAGCGGGAACATATCGTCAGCCAGTTTTGCTTCAAGCAATTCGGTTTCCTGAACGCCCTGCTCTTTTGCCCACTCGGCACTTTTCGCCAGAACGGCATCCAGGCTTACCAGCCCGTGAATAAACTGCGCTTTGGTTTCGCTATACAGTGACATTGTCAGTTTCCTAAATGATATCAAACGAGTATCGGATTATTGTTGTCGAAAACACACTGAGAGTAACCTCAGATAACGTCAAAGCATAGGGCGGAATGTGCGCGGTAACTGTGATGCAGAAACAAAAAAATCCGTAACCCCGAAGGATTACGGATTGTCATCACCTTTAACCGGCTGCGCTTAGTACAGCTTTTTGGCGCAATCCAGCAGGTCGGTTTTGAATGGACGCTTCATGTTCTCAATGGCGTCGATAATGTCGTGGTGAACCAGTTTCTCGTTCTGGATCCCGACGCAACGGCCACCGAAGCCCGCCAGCAGCACTTCAATTGCATAAGCGCCCATACGGGACGCCAGAATACGGTCATAAGGAACCGGGGAACCGCCGCGCTGGATGTGGCCCAGTACGGTCGCACGGGTTTCGCGCTTGGTTTCGGTTTCAATGAATTTTGCCAGTTCGTCGACGTCGCACATGTGCTCAGTGATCGCCACGATGGCGTGTTTTTTACCTTTGGCGATACCGGCTTTGATTTCAGCCACCAGGTCTTCACGGCTGAATTCTACTTCCGGCACAACCACAAACTCACAGCCGCCAGCGATGGCTGCCGCCAGAGTCAGGTCGCCGCAGTAACGGCCCATCACTTCAACGATGGAGATACGCTGGTGAGAAGAAGAGGTGTCGCGCAGGCGGTCAATCGCTTCAACCACCGTGCCCAGCGCGGTGAAGTAACCAATGGTGTAATCGGTGCCTTTGATATCGTTATCAATGGTGCCCGGCAGACCCACGCAGGGGAAGCCCATTTCGGTCAGGCGTTTTGCGCCCATGTAGGAACCGTCACCACCGATAACCACCAGCGCGTCGAGACCGCGTTTTTTCATGTTCTCGATAGCCACTTCACGAATGTGCTCTTCGCGGAACTCCGGGAAACGCGCAGAACCCAGGAAGGTACCGCCGCGGTTGATCATGTCGGACACGCTGTAACGGTCGAGCTGAACCATTCTGTCTTCATACAGACCGAGGTAGCCATCATAAATCCCCATGACTTCCAGACCTTCCGACAGCGCTGCACGAACCACGCCACGGATTGCTGCGTTCATGCCCGGCGCATCACCGCCGCTTGTCAACACACCGATTTTCTTAATCATGACTACCTCTGAACTTAGGAATGCTAAAAATAATTCTGTTGCCCGAAGCGCCTCCCTCATACAGGGAGAAGATCGACTCTATGAGAGATAGTATATCAGGCACTTCGTGCTGAATTGATTCAGGTCAGGCCAAATGGCGGTAATTTAGACAAAAAATGCCGATCCGACCCACATTTTTACAACGAATTGCGAAAGTCCAAAAAGCCCTGTCGTCCTGCCGGAACAACCGAGCACGGGTCCTGATGAATAATCACATCCGAACCCGGAAAGCGTAATAATAGAGCCTGCTCAACCTGTTCAGCCACCAGGTGCGCCTGAACCAACGGCAGGTTATCTTCCATTTCCAAATGAATCTGAATAAAGCGGGTCGGCCCTGACTGCCGCGTTCGAAGGTCATGCGCACCGCTCACACCCGGCCAGGCGCTCACGATGTTAATGATTTCTTGTCGTTCTTCATCGGGCAGTGCTCTGTCCAGCAGTGACTGAACCGCCTCATACCCCATGCGCAATGCACTGTATAAAATATAGATGCCAATCCCCAATGCAAACAATGCATCCGCGCGATGCCAGCCGTACCATGCCAGCGCCAGCGCCATCAGAATGGCCCCGTTCATCATAACATCAGACTGATAATGAAGCATATCAGCGCGCACCGCCTGGCTTTGCGTCTTGCGCACAACCCAACGCTGGAAGGTGACGAGGATCATGGTGCTGATAAGCGCGATAACTGTCACCACCATCCCCACACCCGGATCGCGCATCGGTTCTGGCGTCACCAGGTGCTGGATGCCTGTTAAAAACAGGAACAGCGCCGAGCCGGAAATAAACATGCTCTGTGCCAGCGCCGCCAGCGATTCCGCTTTGCCATGCCCAAACGTATGTTCTTCATCTGCCGGTTGCAGCGAATAGCGCACCACCAGCAGGTTCGTTAACGACGCGGCAATATCCACCAGGGAATCAACCAACGCCGCCAGAATACTGACGGAACCGGTGTACCACCACGCAAAAATTTTGATCAAAAGTAACACCGATGCCATGACAGTGGCGGCCAGTGCCGCACGGCTGACTAATCGGCCATAGGTTTGATTCATAAACACTCCTGCAATCTCTTGCGGGTAGTATAGCGGAATGTGATGTGAGTCAGTGGCGTGAATAACAGGCAAAAAAAACCCCACATCATGTGGGGGAAGACAGGGATGGTGTCTATGGCAAGGAAAACAGGGTTTGTTACTGGTTACTACGGGTACTGCTGCTACTAAACAACAATAACGCTGGGCCTTGCTGCATCCTTGCAACCTCCCGCAGCTGATCCATTCGCTGCTGGTGCTTCTCGTGCAAAACCGCTTGCTGCTCTGGTGTTAACAGGCGATACATCTGGCTGCGAACCCTGGCCATTTCGACCTGGCGAACAACCTGCTCTTGCGCCATTTTTTCTGCCTGAGCGCGGACAGCGGTTTCATCAAAATTTTCTGCGGTGACAAGCTTATGCATTGTCTCCATTTCGCTAACATTAACAGGAGGCTGCTGGCGTCGAGCCTGTTGCATAAGATCCCGCATCTGTTGGCGCTGATGTTCGGTTAAACTTATGCCGTCAAACATATGGCTCTGATGACTGCCCTGCATTGCCCCGTCATTCGGGGTCCAGTTAACGCTGGTGACGACTTCAGCAGCCTGGCAATTCGCAGTTAGCGCCAGTGTTGAGGCCATGACGGCAGCGATAACATTGCGCATCAATTGCTCCCAAGTACTTTTGTTTCGCGATTCAACGAGAGACAGTCTACGATTCAGGCTGCAAACATGCGTCAGGGGGTGTAAAACAACGTAAAGTCATGGATTAGCGAGCCTTGATGACGTAATTTCTGCCTCGGAGGTATTTAATCAATGAATAAAATCCTGTTAGTTGATGATGACCGGGAGCTCACCTCCCTGTTAAAGGAGCTGCTCGACATGGAAGGCTTCAACGTGCTGGTTGCCCATGATGGGGAACAGGCGCTGGCGCTTTTGGATGACAGCATCGACCTGCTTTTGCTCGACGTAATGATGCCGAAGAAAAACGGCATCGATACCCTTAAAGAGCTTCGTCAGACACACCAGACACCGGTCATTATGTTGACCGCACGCGGCAGCGAGTTAGATCGCGTTCTCGGCCTTGAGCTGGGCGCGGACGACTATCTGCCAAAACCGTTTAACGACCGCGAGCTGGTCGCCCGTATCCGTGCAATCCTGCGCCGTTCCCACTGGAGCGAGCAGCAGCAGAACACCGACAACAGCTCGCCAACATTAGAAGTGGATTCTCTGAGCCTGAACCCAGGTCGTCAGGAAGCAAGCTTCGATGGTTCTACGCTCGAACTGACCGGTACCGAGTTCACTCTGCTTTACCTGCTGGCGCAACATCTCGGCCAGGTGGTCTCGCGTGAACATCTGAGCCAGGAAGTCCTGGGTAAACGCTTAACGCCGTTCGACCGCGCTATCGACATGCATATTTCCAATTTGCGTCGTAAATTGCCGGAGCGTAAAGACGGTCATCCCTGGTTTAAAACCTTACGTGGACGCGGCTATTTGATGGTGTCCGCTTCATGATAGGAAGTTTGACCGCTCGCATCTTTGCCATTTTCTGGTTAACCCTGGCACTGGTGCTGATGCTGGTTTTGATGTTGCCTAAGCTCGATTCGCGCCAGATGACAGAACTGCTGGACAGCGAGCAACGTCAGGGTCTGATGATTGAACAGCATGTCGAAGCCGAACTGGCGAACGATCCGCCCAATGATTTGATGTGGTGGCGTCGCCTGTTTCGGGCCATCGACAAATGGGCACCTCCGGGGCAGCGCCTGCTGTTGGTCACCAGTGAAGGCCGCGTGATCGGTGCAGAACGCAACGAGATGCAGATCATTCGTAACTTTATCGGCCAGTCCGATAACTCCGATCATCCGCAGAAAAAACGCTATGGCCGGCTGGAAATGGTCGGTCCTTTCTCCGTCAGAGACGGAGAGGACAACTACCAGCTCTATCTGCTACGCCCGGCCAATACTTCACAATCCGATTTCATCAACCTGCTGTTTGACCGCCCGCTGCTGCTGCTGATTGTCACCATGCTGGTCAGCTCGCCGCTGTTGCTGTGGCTGGCATGGAGTCTGGCAAAACCCGCGCGTAAGTTGAAAAACGCCGCCGATGAAGTGGCTCAGGGCAACCTGCGTCAGCATCCTGAACTGGAATCCGGGCCACAGGAATTTCTGGCGGCAGGCTCCAGCTTTAACCAGATGGTGACCGCGCTGGAAAGAATGATGACCGCCAACCAGCGCCTGCTGTCCGATATCTCCCACGAACTGCGCACGCCACTGACGCGCCTGCAGCTTGGCACCGCCCTGCTTCGCCGCCGCGCCGGGGAAAGCAAGGAACTGGAGCGAATCGAAACAGAAGCGCACCGTCTGGACAGCATGATCAACGACCTGCTGGTTATGTCGCGTAATCAGGCGAAAAACGCGCTGGTCAGCGAAACGCTGAAGGCGAATCAGCTGTGGGGTGAAGTGCTGGATAACGCGGCGTTTGAAGCGGAGCAGATGGGGAAATCGTTCACCGTCGACTATCCGCCAGGCCCATGGCCGCTGTACGGTAACCCGAATGCGCTGGAGAGTGCGTTCGAGAATATCGTCCGCAATGCCCTGCGCTACTCGCACACCAGGATTTCCGTGGGTTTCTCGGTCGATAAAGACGGCATCACCATCAACGTGGATGATGATGGCCCAGGCGTGAGCCCGGAGGACAGAGAGCAAATTTTCCGTCCGTTCTACCGCACAGATGAAGCACGCGATCGCGAGTCCGGCGGCACAGGCCTTGGTCTGGCGATTGTCGAAACCGCCATTCAGCAACATCGAGGCTGGGTAAAAGCAGACGACAGCCCGCTGGGTGGGCTGCGTTTAACGATGTGGTTGCCGCTTTATAAGCGGAATTGACGAAGAATCCCCTCCCCCTAACCCTCTCCCAAAGGGAGAGGGGACTTAATTTGCGCTGGTTTTCTCCCTCTCCTATCGCTGTGGGAACCCGGTTTTCTCCCTCTCCACGTGGGAGAGGTCCGGGGAGAGGGCATCAGACCGCAGAGGATTACTTCCCCCAAAGCCGACGTGAATTATCCTCGATCTGCCCCTTAATCCGCCGTTTTTGCATAGTGCGCGTCCAGCTCACCGACAGCCCGGCTGCCGACAGTAAGCGGTGGTACTGCTCGTCGTCGAACGGCAGATGCCACGCAATCGCCGCAGCGTCATACACCGAGACATCGCTCAGACGCGAAACCAGTTCCAGCGGTTGCTCGCTGGAAACCTTCCCCGCGCTAATCACCCGATACAGCCAGCCGACTTTGCCGCTGTTCTGCATTTGGGAGGACATATCGCTAATGGCAAAATGGTCGTTAAGCTTGAAGCAGGGCGAACGCGGCTGCGTGACCTGAATCAACGCCTCGCCCCAACGGAAAATATCGCCGATATAGACGTTTTTCTCGGTCAGTCCTTCGGTTGACAGATTCTCGCCAAACGCCGGAGCACAGAACAACTCAGCCTGTTCAGGGAACGCTCTCGCCCACTCAGCGTAATGCTCGCGCGGGTAATGGCACAGCGCGCGATCCGGGCCACCGTGAATTTTCTTTTCTGCTTGTTCATCGCCAACCAGGCCCAACTCAGTCAGCTCAAGCTCGCCCTCAACCTGCAATTTCGCAATCGCACTTGGGCGGCTACCTTCGTAATCGCTGACTCGCCCTGTAAACACTTCCACCGGATAATGCATCTTCCCTTCTCCTGCCCCATCGCTTTAGCCCCTATTTTTGCACGTTAACTGCGCAAAATGCGACATGCATTGCACGCCGATATCACGTCACGCTGGCGGCGTACTCACTGCCGAAAAGTTAAGGCAGGTCGATAAGCTGTTTGGAATTCACTAAAGCAAAAAGGCCTCATTCGAGGCCCTTTCATTATCTCAACCGTGTTATTTCACGGCGTGGCGAACATCAATCCCAATCGCCGCCGATTTCACTTTACGTGACCAGATTGAGGTAATGATCGGCACCAGAATCGACGTCACGATAACGGATGTCGCCACCAGTGAAGTCGCTGCCGGCGCCATCGGTTTGAAGGCTGGCACCATTTCGGCTATCAGCACAGGCGTTGCCACTGCGGCACCTGCCGAACTGGAAGCCGCAATCCCGGCAGTGCCATCGCCGCCGCCAATCAGCTTATCGGCAATAATCAGCGGAATACCTGTCACCACAATCACTGCCAGGCCAAGCAGAATACCCAACACGCCAGTCTGCGCAATGACGCCCAAATCGATAGTGTTACCCAGCGCAAACGCAAAGAACGGGATCAGCGTTTGTACCGCTTTACCGAAGAAATCTCGCAGTTCCGGGTCAAGGTTACCCAACAGGAAACCCACCAGGAACGGTAACACGGCGCCTACAAACACATGCGGTTCAAAAGAGGCAATCCCTGCCGTGCCGAGAATAATCATCGTCATCAGCGGGCCTGACTCCAGCGACATCAGCACAAACGCGCCAGCCTCTTCTTTGGTGCCGTACTGTTGCATGATGGAGGCGTACAAACCGCCGTTAGTCATATCCATACACGCCACCAGCGCCAGCGTGGACAACCCAGCGAAGAAGCCTGCTTCAACCCCATGCTCGGGAATAATGCGCGAAGCAATGGCGGCAACAACCCACGCCACCGCGATTTTAGTCACCACCAGCGTGCCTGATTTACGCAGAACCGTGCCCGTGGCGCTGAGTTTTATTGAGGCCCCCATGCAGAAGAACCAGACGGCAAGAACAGGAACGGTACCGGTAATCATCCCGTTGGTAAACGAGCCAAAATATTTACCCGCATCCGGTGAGAAGGTATGGCACAACGCTCCCAGAAAAAGAGGAACCAACATCATGCCACCAGGAATTTTTTCAATTGCACGTTTGATTTGCATTTCCACCACCCGTAAAACGTATTGTTTCTGCTATTTTTTTCGCTTTTCATGCGCCGAATCGCGCTCAAGGAGCGTCGGCGCAAACAATAATCCTTATGAATGATGAGAACAGTGATCTTACGTACAAATTAAAACGTCATTTCATATTTATGGGATCAATGTTTCTAATTTTGATATTTGTCACATCCTGGCCTTCAGGCATAAAAAAACCCCGCTGAGTTCAGCAGGGTTTTGTTTGCCCGCAGGCAACGACAGGCGTCAGTTCGCCTTATTTTTTCGCCGCGAAACGTGCAGCAGCTTCATCCCAGTTGACCACGTTCCAGAACGCTTTGATGTAGTCCGGGCGACGGTTCTGGAATTTCAGGTAGTAAGCGTGTTCCCACACATCCAGGCCCAGGATTGGGAAACCGGAGGTGCCAGAAATCGCTTCACCCATCAGCGGGGAATCCTGGTTAGCGGTAGAAACGACAGCCAGTTTGCCGTCTTTCAGAACCAGCCACGCCCAGCCAGAGCCAAAGCGAGTTGCCGCCGCTTTTTCGAACTCTTCTTTGAATTTCTCAACAGAGCCGAAGGTGCTTTCGATAGCCGCTTTCAGGTCGCCCTGCAGGGTGGTCCCGGTTTTCAGGCCTTTCCAGAACAGGCTGTGGTTAGCGTGACCGCCGGCGTTGTTACGCAGTGGGCCTTTTTTGTCTGCTGGCAGCTGATCCAGTTTGGTGATCAGTTCTTCAACCGGCAGGTTAGCGAATTCTGGCAGGCTTTCCAGCGCAGCATTGGCGTTGTTCACGTAAGCCTGGTGGTGTTTGCTGTGATGGATTTCCATCGTCTGCTTGTCGAAGTGCGGCTCCAGAGCATCGTACGCGTACGGCAGGGATGGCAGTGTATAACTCATATTCATCTCCATTTATTATCGGGCGGCCGAGTGTTAACGCCGCGTAATCAGTTGGTTCATTATAGTTATTTAAATGATATTGAAAATGTTTATCAATGCCGTAATTTTAATAAGGTTATAACAATTGGTTATGTGGCTGATTTTGTGAGCCCGCTCAAGGTGAACACGCGCTTTTTGCCAGGTCTTGGCGTTACACGGCAACGGTCTGAAGGTTAATCAAGTGGCTGATTTTTACACTCATCACCTCAGATGAATGATTCATCGATGTAAAACGTTGAGGTTAAAAAATGAGTCACGCGATTACGATGGGTATCTTTTGGCATTTGATAGGCGCCGCCAGTGCAGCCTGTTTCTATGCCCCGTTCAAGCAAGTCAAAAATTGGTCCTGGGAAACCATGTGGTCCATTGGCGGTATTGTCTCCTGGCTTATTCTGCCGTGGGCCATCAGCGCCATACTGCTGCCGGATTTCTGGGCCTACTACGGATCTTTCAGCGCCTCCACTCTGCTGCCGGTCTTTTTATTCGGCGCAATGTGGGGCATCGGCAATATCAACTATGGCCTGACCATGCGTTATCTCGGCATGTCGATGGGCATTGGGATAGCGATTGGCATCACGCTGATTGTCGGCACCCTAATGACGCCAATCCTTAATGGCGAGTTTCACGTTCTGGTCGGCACCGAAGGCGGTCGTATGACGCTGCTCGGCGTGCTGGTTGCCGTCATTGGCGTGGGCATTGTGACCCGTGCGGGGCAGCTCAAAGAACGCAAAATGGGCATCAAGGCGGAAGAATTCAACCTGAAGAAAGGCCTGCTGCTGGCCGTGATGTGCGGGATTTTCTCTGCCGGCATGTCTTTTGCGATGAACGCGGCGAAACCCATGCATGAAGCTGCTGCGGCACTCGGCGTTGATCCCCTGTACGTCGCCCTGCCAAGCTATGTGGTGATCATGGGCGGCGGTGCGGTTATCAATCTCGGCTTCTGCTTTATTCGCCTGGCAACCAAGTCGAACCTGTCCGCAAAAGCCGACTTCTCGCTGGCAAAACGCATGATCATCGGCAACATCCTGTTTTCCGCACTGGCTGGCCTGATGTGGTATCTGCAATTCTTCTTCTACGCCTGGGGTCACGCAAGCATTCCGGCGCAGTATGACTACATGAGCTGGATGCTGCACATGAGCTTCTACGTGCTGTGTGGCGGTCTGGTTGGGCTGATTCTGAAAGAGTGGAAGTCGGCAGGTCGTCGTCCGGTGGGTGTGCTGAGCCTCGGTTGTGTGGTCATTATCATTGCTGCCAACATTGTCGGCCTGGGCATGGCGAACTGATTACGCCGCTGTTTTGTTACGATGACGCCACTGACCTGGCGTCATCCCCACTTCCCGATTAAACACCACCGAAAAGTAGTTACTGTCCTCAAAGCCGCAGTGCATCGCAATTTCCCCGATCATCAATTCTGAATGCTGCAACAGGTACTGTGCGTGGCAGATTCGCAGCTGGCGTAAATAGTGGTTGATGGTCATCCCGGTTTGCGTCCTGAACTGCTGACGTAGCGTGCGCTCGCTGCAGGCCTGCTGCTCACAGAATTTATCCAGCATGAAAGGTTTATTCAGGCTACCCGCCAGCGCGGTAAGCAATTTATCGAGCAACGCTTCGCTCTCGGTGGCGGCAAGATTGTCGGTGGCATAACGATGGCGGCGCAGCATCACCACCAGTTGGGCAAACAGCAGTTCAGCCATCTCATTGGAATGCGGGCAGCTTTTATAGCCTTCCTGTTCCAGGGCGGTGATCACCTGACGGGCCTGTGTCATGCCATTGCTGCCAATACGCCAGTGGGGAGCCCAGGTCGTGCCGTTCAGGCCGGGAATATGGGCGGCCCAGTCGAGGTTCAGGTTAAAGCGATCCGGACAGTAGATAATATTCTGCAAAACCAGATCGTTAACGGACGCATAGGAGTGTTTGTCTTCCGCACGGATATAAAAGAGATCGCCGCGAGTAATACGATATGGACGATCATTCAGAATATGCAGCCCGTTGCCGCGCCACACCAGAACCAGCTCGCAAAACTCATGCGTGTGCTCCGCAAAGACATTTTGCGGGTAGCGATCGGCCACAGCCACCGCCTGCTGCGGCGAGGCAAAGAAATCGGCCTTTCGGAGAATAAGCGGAGCGGACACGGCAAGACCTCAAACAGCGAATAACGTTCTCATTATTAGCTGTTTTTTCACTAAAAAACGGTGACTGGTCTCGCGTTACTGAAGCAGGGTATCCCGGCCCTGGCGAATATCGCGCGGCGACCAATTAAATTCCCGGCGAAAAAGCGTCGAAAAGTGATTACTGTCGCCAAAACCGCAGCGAAAAGCGATGTCTGTGACGCTTTCGTCACTGTGGCGCAGCAGATGGCGGGCTTTGGTTAAACGGATGCGATTCAGATAACGCTGAGGCGTCATGCCGGTGTGATGTTTAAGCTGGCGGTGCAAGGTTCTTAACGAGAGCGAAAAGCGGTCCGCGACCCCTTCCCAACAGACATCTTCGGCAAAGTGATCTTCCAGCCACGCCATCAGCTGGTTTAACCGGGCGTCATTATTGGTCGCCTCTTCAGCGAGGCTCCCTCTGCGCAACTGCACCAGAAGCTGCATGAACAGAATTTCCCGGTTAGCGATGGCATGCATATCATCACCTTCATGCAGATTCTCCAACTGCTGAATAATCAGCCGTACCTGCTGCAGCACAGACTGGTTCACACGCCAGTGTGACGGATAAACGCCGTCCTGCTCCTGCGGCAACAGTTTTTGCAGGCCGGAAAGAAACTGAAACGCATCGGGTGAACGGTACAGCACGTTGGTCAAACAGAGATTGTCTGTGTGCTCATACAAATGGCGGTCATGGTCACGAACAAAGCACACCGTTCCCCCGGTAATGGTGTACGGCTGGCCATTAAAAACATGAATGCCTGTGCCGTGTTCCACAATCACAATTTCATGAAAATCATGATGATGCTCCGGGAAAGCGGATTGTGGGAGCCGAGGCTCAATCGCCACAGGCGCATGCCCTGTCGGAAAAAAATCCACGCTGTGCAATACGGTCATCGTAGCCCCACCAAATGAGAAAAGTTATCAGGATAATAATCAGCCCCTGACGATCTCACCTTGAATTTTTGACAGCAAAGTGCGCAAACCTTGTCCGTTTTTCAAGAAACGACGGGAAAAATCAGGAAATGCGTCCAGCGTCACACCCGCATGTACCGGGATGATTACTGGAAATTGTGAACCCTCTCACGTTCATCTTTGCTTTCTTGCCAGCGGCCTTTTACGGCTGTCAGTAGTAAGAAGGTAGCCATGGCGGTGCTGTCCCACACTGTCTGTAATCACTATCAGAAGGACCCCCTGCCATGAGTTTTCGCCATTGTGTGGCTGTCGATCTAGGCGCATCCAGCGGACGTGTCATGCTCGCCCGCTACGATCATCAGAAACGAACCCTTGAACTGAACGAAATTCACCGTTTTGTGAATACGCTGCAAAAGATGAACGGCAGTGACTGCTGGGATCTCGACAGCCTGGAAGCCGAAATTCGCTGTGGCCTGAAAAAAGTTTGCGATAACGGCATCCTTATCGACAGCATCGGGATTGATACCTGGGGCGTGGACTACGTGCTGCTGAATAAAGACGGCAAGCGCGTCGGTTTACCTGTCTCCTATCGCGATAGCCGCACTCAGGGCGTCATGCAACGCGCTGAATCACAGCTTGGCCGTGCAGACATTTACCGTCGCAGCGGCATCCAGTTTTTACCTTTCAACACGCTCTATCAGTTCCGCGCGTTGGTTGAACAACAACCGGAAGACGTGGCGCAGGTCGCACATGCTCTGATGATCCCCGACTATTTCAGCTTCCGCCTGACCGGGAAAATGAACTGGGAATACACCAACGCCACCACCACCCAGATGGTCAATATCAACACCGATAACTGGGATGAAGACTTGCTCAATTGGGCAGGCGCTTCACGCGATTGGTTTGGCTCGCCAACGCATCCAGGCAACGTGATTGGTCACTGGATTTGCCCGCAAGGCAATCACATTCCTGTGGTTGCCGTCGCCAGCCACGACACCGCAAGCGCGGTCATTGCCTCACCGCTGGCCGACAAACATGCGGCCTATCTCTCTTCCGGCACCTGGTCACTGATGGGCTTTGAGAGCAAAACGCCTTGTACCAGCGATATCGCACTGGCGAACAACATCACCAACGAAGGCGGCGCAGAAGGCCGCTATCGGGTGCTGAAAAACATCATGGGGCTGTGGCTGTTACAGCGCGTGTTGAAAGAACAAAACATCACAGACATTGCGACGCTGATTGCCCTCACTGAGGAAATCCCGGCTTGTCGGTTTGTGATTAACCCGAACGAAGATCGCTTCATCAACCCGGACAACATGAGCGCCGAAATTCAGGCCGCCTGCCGCGAAAGCCGCCAGCCGGAACCGAAAAACGCAGCAGAACTGGCTCGCTGTATTTTCGACAGCCTCGCGCTGCTGTACGCCCGTGTGCTGCATGAACTTGCCGACCTCCACGGCCAGTCTTTCTCACAGTTACACATCGTGGGCGGCGGCTGCCAGAACGAGCTGCTCAACCAGCTGTGCGCGGATGCCTGTGGCATCACCGTCGTTGCCGGGCCGATTGAAGCCTCGACGCTCGGTAATATCGGCGTGCAGCTGATGACCCTTGATGAACTGAAAGATGTCGACGATTTCCGTCAGTTAGTGCGTGACAACCACGCCCTGACCACTTTTACCCCGAATCCGAACAGTGAGATTGCCCGGTATGTCGCGCAATCTCAGGCACAACAGACAAAGGAGCTTTGCGCATGACCACTCAACTAGAACAAGCCTGGGAACTGGCAAAACAGCGTTATGCCGCCGTAGGTGTCGACGTCGAGGAGGCGCTGCGTCAGCTCGATCGTCTGCCTGTCTCGATGCACTGCTGGCAGGGTGATGACGTAGCCGGGTTTGAGAATCCAGGCGGTGCGCTGACCGGCGGCATCCAGGCCACTGGCAACTATCCCGGCAAAGCACGTAATGCCACAGAACTGCGTGCCGACCTGGAACAAGCGCTGAGCCTGATCCCTGGGCCAAAACGCCTGAACCTGCACGCCATTTATCTTGAGTCTGACAAGGCTGTTGGCCGCGATGAAATCAAACCAGAACACTTCAAAAACTGGGTTGAGTGGGCGAAAGCCAACAAGCTGGGCCTCGATTTCAACCCGTCCTGCTTCTCGCATCCCAACAGCGCAGACGGCTTTACCCTTGCGCACGCCAACGATGAGATTCGCCAGTTCTGGATTGACCATTGCAAAGCCAGCCGCCGTGTCTCCGCCTATTTTGGTGAGCAGTTAGGCACGCCGTCAGTGATGAACATCTGGATCCCAGATGGCATGAAAGACCTGACCGTTGACCGTTTCGGGCCACGCCAGCGTCTGATGAACGCGCTGGATGAAATCATCAGCGAGAAGCTGAACCCGGCGCATCACATTGATGCCGTAGAAAGCAAACTGTTCGGTATCGGCGCAGAAAGCTACACCGTGGGCTCTAACGAGTTCTATATGGGTTACGCCACTAGCCGCCAGACCGCACTGTGTCTGGATGCCGGCCACTTCCACCCAACCGAAGTTATCTCCGACAAAATTTCGGCTGCCATGCTGTTTGTGCCTCGCTTGCTGCTGCACGTGAGCCGCCCGGTTCGCTGGGACAGCGACCACGTGGTGCTGCTGGATGACGAAACGCAGGCTATCGCCAGCGAAATTATCCGCCACGATCTCTTCGATCGCGTCCACATCGGCCTCGATTTCTTTGACGCGTCGATCAACCGTATCGCTGCGTGGGTCATTGGCACTCGCAATATGAAAAAAGCCCTGCTGCGCGCTCTGCTGGAGCCAACTGCAGAACTGCGCCAGCTTGAGCTGGATGGCGACTACACCGCCCGCCTGGCGCTGCTCGAAGAGCAGAAGTGCCTGCCGTGGCAAGCCGTCTGGGAAATGTATTGCCAGCGCAATGACACCCCTGCGGGCAGCCAGTGGCTGAACAACGTACGCGCTTATGAGAAAGAGGTGTTAGCAAAGCGCGGGTAATTCCACCCTCTCCCTGAGGGAAAAAGTCGGGGAGAGGGGAATCTTATGAGTAGGCCGGGTAAGCGCAGCGCCACCCGGCAATGTGAAGGAAAGAAAGACTATGCAGACCATTACTGATTCCTGGTTCGCTCAGGGCATGATCAAAGCCACCTCCGATGCCTGGCTGAAAGGCTGGGATGAACGCAACGGCGGCAACCTGACACTGCGTCTTGATGAAGCAGACATCGCCCCTTACGAAGCAGATTTTCACAAGCAGCCACGTTACATCGCGCTGAGCCAGCCGATGCCGCTGCTCGCCAATACACCGTTTATCGTCACCGGTTCCGGCAAATTCTTCCGTAACGTCCAGCTCGACCCAGCCGCTAACCTCGGTGTGGTGAAAGTCGACAGCGACGGTGCGGGCTACCACATTCTTTGGGGACTGACTCACGAAGCGGTGCCAACCTCTGAACTGCCAGCGCACTTCCTTTCCCATTGCGAACGCATCAAGGCGACCCACGGCAAAGACCGCGTGATCATGCACTGCCATGCGACCAACCTGATCGCCCTGACCTACGTGCTGGAAAACAACGCCAACCTCATCACCCGCAAACTGTGGGAAGGCAGCACCGAGTGTCTGGTGGTGTTCCCGGACGGCGTCGGCATCCTGCCGTGGATGGTGCCAGGTACCGATGAAATCGGCCAGGCAACCGCCATTGAAATGCAGCAACACTCGCTGGTGCTGTGGCCATTCCATGGCGTATTCGGCAGTGGCCCAACCCTGGATGAAGCGTTTGGTCTGATCGACACCGCGGAAAAATCGGCTGAAGTTTTAGTGAAGATTTACTCGATGGGTGGCATGAAACAGACCATCACCCGGGAAGAACTGGTTGCCCTCGGCAAGCGCTTTGGCGTCACCCCGATGCAGTCAGCGTTAGATTTGTACCAATAACAACATCGCGCCCCGCTCACTGAGACGGGGCGAAATTACACCTGCAATCCCTACAACTAACTCTTAGTGGAGTAAAAGCAATGAAAATAAAAGCAAGCTTGATCCTCACCGTTGCCGCATTGGCGTTGTCCGGTTCCGCATTAGCAGAAGTCAAAATTGCCCTCGTGGCAAAATCATTAGGAAATGGCTTTTTTGAAGCAGCGAACGTTGGCGCGCAGGAAGCGGCGAAAGAGTTAGGTGACGTCAAAGTCATTTATACCGGCCCAACCACCACCACCGCCGAAGCACAGATCGAAGTGCTCAATGGTCTGATCGCCCAGGGTGTCGATGCGATCGCCATCTCCGCTAACGATCCGGATGCTTTAGTGCCTGTGCTGAAAAAAGCCATGCAGCGTGGCATCAAAGTGGTTTCCTGGGATTCCGGCGTGGCGCAAGCGGGTCGGCAGATCCACCTGAATCCTTCGAACAGCCAGTTGGTGGGCGAAACCAACATGTCGCTTGCCGCCGATGCGCTGAAAGCGCTGAACGTCGAGAAAGGCGATGTCGCCATTCTGAGCGCCACCCCAACCTCGACCAACCAGAACACCTGGATTGCAGAAATGAAGAAAGTGCAGTCGCAGTATCCGTCCGTCAATCTGGTGACGGTCGCTTATGGCGACGATCTTTCTGATAAAAGCTACCGCGAAGCGGTCGGTCTGCTGAAAACCTGGCCTGACCTGAAAGTGATCGTCTCGCCGTCGTCTGTCGGGATTGTGGCCGCAGCGCAGGCAGTGAAAGATCAGGGCAAAATAGGCAAAGTGTATGTCACCGGTCTGGGCCTGCCGTCTGAAATGGCGGGCGCGGTGAAATCTGGCGCGACCAAAAGCTTTGCTATCTGGAACCCTATCGATCTGGGTTATGCCGCCACCTATTTAGCGGATGACCTGGTAAAAGGCACGGCAACCAAAACCGAAGCCAGCATGGGCAAACTGGGCAAAGTGCAGCTGGATGCTGAAGGCAACGGCGCGATGGCGAAGCCGTTTGTCTACGATGCGAGCAACATTGATAAGTTCTCCAAAATTTTCTGATCACCAACCCTCACCCCGGCCCTCTCCCTGAAAGGGAGAGGGGGAAAACCAGTTCTGCACTGTCCCCTCTCCCCTTTGGGGAGAGGGTTAGGGTGAGGGGAATCTTGCGGAGAACCCTCAATGACCACATCCACCCCGCTGCTCCAGCTCACGGGCATCAGCAAGTTTTTCCCGGGCGTACGCGCGCTGGAAAACGTGCAGCTCAGCCTATGGCCTGGCAAAGTCACCGCGCTGATTGGCGAAAACGGTGCAGGAAAATCCACGCTGGTCAAAGTGATGACCGGCATTTATCAGCCTGACGAAGGCGAACTGCTTTATAAAGCGATCCCTATTCAACTCCCCACGCCAGATTCAGCGCACAAAGTGGGGATCACGGCTATCCACCAGGAAACGGTGCTTTTCGATGAGCTGTCCGTCACCGAGAACATTTTTGCTGGTCAGTATGTGTATAAAGGCTGGCTGAAAAAGCTCGACTGGCCGGAAATGCACCGTCGGGCGCAGGCTTTACTGGCGCGTCTGGAAGTGCAGATTGATCCGCGTGCGACGTTAAAAACGCTTAGCATCGCCCAGCGCCACATGGTGGCTATCGCTCGCGCCCTGTCTTTTGATGCGCAGGTGGTGATTCTGGACGAACCGACGGCCGCGCTGTCTCAGCACGAAATTCTGGAGTTCTATCAGATAGTTGAGCGCCTGAAACAGGACGGCAAAGCCATTCTGTTCATTTCGCATAAGTTTGATGAAATTTTCGAACTCGCCGATCATTACACCATTCTGCGTGACGGCGTGTTCGTTGGTGAGGGAGATATTCACGACATCACCGAAGAACGGATGGTGGCGATGATGGTGGGCCGCTCCATCACCCAAACCTTCCCAAAAGTAGCCTGCGAACCGGGCGACACCGTGCTGGAAGTGAAAGACCTGTGCCATCCGACCGAATTTGCCCATATCAATTTCACCCTGCGTAAAGGCGAAATTCTCGGGTTTTATGGCCTGGTCGGTGCCGGGCGCACTGAACTGATGCAGGCGCTTTCCGGCGTGACACGCCCTTCTGCAGGCGAAATTCTGCTGAATGGCAAAGCCATGCAGTTCCACCAACCAGCCGATGCCATAAATGCGGGTATCGTCTGCGTGCCGGAAGAACGGCAAAAACAAGGGGCGATTATTCAGCTCCCGATTGCCCAAAACATCAGCCTGCCACAGTTACGTAAATTGAATCCTAACGGCGTTCTGCACGATGAACGCGAATGGCAACTGGCTGACGATTACGCCAAACGCCTGCAGGTGAAAGCCTTTAGCTGGCGGCAGGCGGTCGAAACGCTGTCTGGCGGCAATCAGCAAAAAGTCGTCATCAGTAAATGGCTCGCCACGCATCCGGAAGTGATCATTCTCGATGAGCCGACCAAAGGCATCGATATCGGCTCGAAAGCCGCTGTGCACCAGTTTATGTCCGAGCTGGTCGGCCAGGGACTGGCGGTGATCATGGTGTCCTCTGAATTGCCGGAAGTGATGGGCATGGCCGATCGCATCATAGTGATGCATGAAGGCCTGATGGTGGCGGAATACCGCGCAGGCGAAGCAACGGCGGAAGTGATTGTCAGTGCCGCCAGCGGTGCCGGGAGGGAAGCCGCATGATGCAGCAACTGCTAAAAAATCGCGAAGCCCTGCTCGCGGCGGTGATTGTGCTTCTGGTGTTGGCGATTGGCAGCCGCACACCGTCGTTTATCGCGCCGGGCAATCTGGTCGAGATGTTCAATGACACCTCGATTCTAATCATCCTCGCGCTCGGGCAAATGATGGTGCTGCTCACCAAGGGCATCGATTTGTCGATGGCGGCCAATCTGGCACTCACCGGGATGATTGTCGCTCTGCTCAATTTCCATCATCCGGATATTCCGGTCATCGCGCTGCTGGCGCTCGCCACGTTACTCGGCCTGCTGATGGGCATCATCAATGGGTTGCTGGTCTGGAAATTAGGCATCCCGGCGATAGTGGTGACGCTCGGCACCATGAGCATTTACCGCGGGATTATTTTCCTGCTGTCCAATGGCGGCTGGGTGAACGCCAATCAGATGAGCCCTGCGTTTCTCGGCCTGCAACGTACGCCTCTGCTCGGGTTGCCGGTGCTGAGCTGGTTTGCCATCGCAGCGCTGTTTATCGTGGGCTATTTCCTGCGCTACAGCCGTACCGGTCGTGCACTTTATACCGCAGGTGGCAACGCGACGGCGGCGTATTACACCGGCATCAACGCCGGAAAAATGCAGTTTGTCAGCTTCTGCCTGTCCGGTGCGTTGGCGGGTTTTTGCGGCTATCTGTGGATTTCCCGCTTTGCCGTGGCCTATGTCGATGTCGCTAACGGCTTCGAATTGCAGGTCGTGGCGGCTTGTGTGATCGGCGGCATCAGCACCATGGGCGGCACCGGGCGCGTACTCGGCTGTTTGTTTGGCGCTCTGTTTCTCGGCGTGATTAATAACGCCTTGCCGATTATCGGCGTTTCGCCTTTCTGGCAAATGGCAATTTCCGGCGCGGTCATTGTGATTGCGGTGGTGCTCAACGAGCGCGGCAACAAGCGTAAAGGGCGTCTCATTCTGCGTGATGCGGCGATGGCCCGACAGAAACAGGCGGTGAAATCATGAGTAAAATGCTGACCTCTGACGACATGCAGACGCCCTCACCGACCCCTTCTATTTTCCAGCGCCTGGCGTGCTGGGAAGGGTTTTTACTGTCGGTGACGCTGCTGGTCTTCGTGGCGAACGCCCTCGCTTCGCCTTACTTCCTCAACATCTGGAATCTTTCAGATGCAACGTTCAACTTCACCGAAAAAGCGATCATTGTGCTGCCGATGGCGATGCTGATCATCGCCCGGGAAATTGATCTCTCCGTGGCGGCCATCATTGCACTGAGTTCCACCGCGATGGGCTTTTGCGCAGCCGCAGGAATGGACACCCCGCTCCTCGTCTGCGTGGGGCCTGGCGTTGGCGTGTTGTGCGGGTTGCTCAATGGCTTGTTGGTCACCCGGCTCAACCTCTCTTCCATCGTGATAACCATCGGCACCATGAGCCTGTTCCGCGGAATTTCTTACATTCTGCTGGGCGATCAGGCGCTGAACCAGTATCCGGCAAGCTTCGCCTGGTTTGGCCAAGGCTACGTCTGGGAGGCGCTCTCCTTCGAGTTCACGCTGTTTATCGTGCTCGCCGTGGTGTTTACCTTCCTGCTGCATAAAACGAACTTTGGCCGCCGCACGTTTGCCATCGGCAATAACCCGACGGGTGCATGGTATTCCGGAATTAACGTCAAGCGTCACAACCTGATTTTGTTTGTGCTGGTAGGGTTGATGTCAGGCCTTGCCGCCGTGCTGCTGACGTCACGTTTAGGCAGCACGCGCCCCACCATCGCACTGGGTTGGGAGCTTTCGGTGGTGACCATGGCGGTGCTCGGCGGCGTCAATATCCTCGGGGGTTCAGGCAGTATGCCGGGCGTGATCATCGCCGCCTTCCTGATGGGTCTGGTGACCTTCGGCCTGAGCCTGCTTAACGTGCCAGGTATCGTGATGTCGATAATCATTGGCGCGATGCTGATCGTGGTGATTTCACTGCCCATTATTACTCGCCGGATCATGCAACGAAGACGGATCTAATGCCGGGTGGCACTGCGTTTACCCGGCCTACGAAGTTGTAGGCCAGACAAGCCCAGCGCCACCGGGCAGGAAAAATCAACAATGTTAAGGAGAATACATATGAGCTTTATGTTGGCACTTCCAAAAATCAGCCTGCACGGTGCAGGTGCTATTGGCGATATGGTCAATCTGGTCTCAGGCAAACAATGGGGTAAAGCCCTGATTGTCACCGACGGTCAGTTGGTCAAAATGGGGCTGCTCAATAGCCTGTTCACCGCCATGGACGAGCATGAGATGTCCTGGCAACTGTTCGATGAGGTTTTCCCAAACCCAACGGAAGCCCTGGTGCAAAAAGGGTATCAGGCTTATCGCGATGCCGAATGCGATTACATCATTGCCTTCGGCGGCGGCAGCCCGATTGATACAGCGAAAGCCATTAAAATCCTCACCGCAAACCCAGGCCCGTCAACAAACTATTCCGGCGTTGGCAAAGTGAAAAACCCAGGCGTGCATCTGGTTGCCATCAACACCACCGCAGGCACAGCAGCAGAGATGACCAGCAACGCGGTCATCATCGACAGCGAGCGCCAGGTCAAAGAAGTGATTATCGACTCGAACATTATTCCGGATATCGCGGTAGACGATGCCAGCGTAATGCTCGATATTCCTGCTGCCGTGACCGCAGCAACAGGTATGGATGCACTGACGCACGCTATCGAAGCCTATGTTTCCATCGGTGCGCATCCACTGACTGATGCCAACGCGCTGGAAGCGATTCGTTTGATCACGCTTTGGCTGCCGCAAGCAGTGGACAATGGCCACAATCTGGAAGCACGCGAGCAAATGGCCTTCGGTCAGTATCTGGCGGGGATGGCCTTTAACAGCGCCGGTCTGGGTTTGGTGCATGCCCTGGCGCATCAGCCTGGCGCAACCCACAACCTGCCGCACGGTGTTTGTAACGCCATCCTGCTGCCCATCATCGAAAACTTTAACCGACCAAAAGCCGTGGCGCGTTTCGCTCGCGTAGCACAAGCCATGGGTGTTGAGACTCGTGGAATGACAGATGAAGCGGCGAGCATGTCGGCGATTCAGGCCATTCGCGATCTGAGCGCCCGAGTGGGTATTCCTTCTGGCTTCAGCAAACTCGGCGTGACCAAAGCGGATATCGAAGGCTGGCTGGACAAAGCCCTCGCTGATCCGTGCGCACCATGCAACCCGCGCACCGCCAGCCGCGACGAAGTGCGTGAACTCTATCTGGAGGCTTTATGATCCGCAAAGCGTTTGTCATGCAGGTGCATCCGCACACGCACGATGAATATGAGCGCCGCCATAATCCAATCTGGCCAGAGCTGGAATCGGTGCTTAAAGACCACGGCGCGCACCATTACGCTATCTATCTGGATAAAGCGCGGAACCTGCTGTTCGCCACGGTAGAAATTGAATCCGAGGAACGCTGGAATGCTGTCGCCAGCACCGATGTCTGCCAGCGTTGGTGGAAATACATGGGTGAAGTGATGCCGTCTAATCCGGATAACAGCCCGGTGAGTACGGAACTGAAAGAAGTGTTCTGGCTGGAATAATCTCTGTTGTCCTCTGCTGCTTTGGTGGCAGAGGACCTTCGCCTATCCCTTGAGTTTGCTTTTCTGCGTCAGTTTTTTTTCAAGCTGTTCCAATTGATCTAACTCCAGACGGTCAGCCTCAATGGCATTTTCTGTTGTTCTGATTTTATCAAATGACGCATAGCGTTCATGTGCAATGGAGACCATCTGCTCGTGGCTAAGAGAGCCGCAATGCTTGAGCAGCGGTTGCTCGTTAAACGCCATAAATTTGTCGATGAACTGTCGCCAGTCCGCCAGCAACACATGCTTTTTTTGTTTTGCCCGAAATTCTGCAAATTCAAAGAACATAGAGCAGAGGCGATTAAGATTATCCAGTTCATTTTCATCGAGGTAGTTCTTCGCAATGACCACATCGGCCTTACGTACTCTGACTCCTTTGAAGCTCAGCAAATTCATATTTATTTTACTGGCATCAGCTCTCTGCACGATCAATTCAGCAGCGGTATAGCCTGTCACGGCAAAAAACAACTTATTTTGTACCTCAGCAAAAAGCAAACCTGTTTCTTTTTCATTGGCCCTGTAATCTTCGGCGAGCGTGAAAAGGTCTCGAATCTTTTGATAGAAGCGCAGTTCGGAAGAACGAATATCACGGATACGCTCCAACAGCTCATCAAAATAATCCCATTTTGGATTTTTCAGCCGTTCATCATCCATGGCAAAACCTTTGGTCAGGTATTCACCAAGCGTTTGGGTCGCCCATTGCCTGAATTGGGTTCCCCGTGACGATCGAACGCGATAGCCGACAGCGATGATCATCGGAAGTGAATAGAGTAATGTCAGATACGCTTTTCCATCCGATCCAGTAGTAAACTTACGGTTTACAACTGCCTCTTCAGACAGCTCTCCCTCTGCGATCACGCTTTTCACGTGCTTGCCAATATTCTGCTTGGTGGTTTGATACAACTCGCCCATCTCCAGTTGCGTGAGCCAGACCTGTCCACCTAATTGACGCAAGGTAAACCGGGACTCGCCATCTTCAGAGGTATAGAGGATCAAATCGTTCTCAGGCATTGTGACTATCCTTGGGTGAAAGCTCATCGTGCTGCTGACCAGATAAAGCATTATGGCGCTGAGTATTGATGACATAAATACAAAATACCCGGCAACGCTCGCCGGGTATCATCATGAAGCATCAGAAATAATATTTAAACCGCACACGAGCGCCGTAACGATCATCGTTATCGCTGTCGGATGGCTTATCCTCAGCGTCAAGAATGGAGTAATAAGCCCCCAGATAGATATTGAAGTTCTGCATATCCATTACGTTCGGGATTTGGTACGAAGCGTGAATCGTGTGGATATCGTAGGTGCCTTCATCGGTTATCCAACAGTCGTTATCGCAAATCATGCCGCTGAAATCGTCGATTTTATTGTGCGCATAGATGTAACCCAGTTCGAAGCGCTGCCACAGTGCGTTAATGCCTGCGGTGAAATCTTTCTCTTCTGGCGCATCCATATAAGCCGTATTCAGGTTCACGACAATGCCGTTATCCGGATCGTTTTTCAGGCCGTTCCAGGTCATGGTCATCCCGTAACCGGTACGATCGGACTGATCGACAAAATTTCCTTTTTCATCGTAATAGCCGTACGCGTTACTCACGACGTTCGCTTCCATCGCCGCAGCAACAGAAAACGCGCCTTCAGACCAGGAAACGACCGGACGTAAATAGGCGACGTTTTTCTGTTGTTCCATATCACGACCGTGGTAGCCCCCTTCGTTATAAAGAGAGGTGCCGTCTTCCAACAGGGTATTGAGTTCGAAATACCAGTTGTCTATCTGCTTGCTCATCAGGAAGTTACCGCCCGCATCGGAACGTCCGCGTCCTTCCTTCATCATGTAGATATAGCCATTCCCGTCGTCATACAAATCGTTCGCCGTATTACCGGAATGCTCGACGAAGGTATCCTGATTCAGCGGGAACATATCGTAGGCTTCAAAACGCCCGACTTTCACTTTCCAGTCGTTTTCCTGGCCAAAGAAGAAGACCGCGTCATCGAGATCCACCGAGCCGGTCATATCCGCTAAAGGCTGTGCAGAGAAACCGGCGAAATAGCCATTTTCCAGTTTCCGCATGCCGTCGAAACCTAACAAAATTCGTCCGTTGAGGTTCCAGTTTTCATTATCGTTAGGGTTATTCAGGTCGGCGCTGGTCATCGCCAACATGCCGCGCTTACTTTCCGCATCCATGTTGAATTCGACGTCGCCGTAGATTTTAAGGTCGCCATAGCCGGATAAGGAAAGTGCCGGACTGGAGGCGTTCTTCGCCGTCTCTTCTTTTGGCGTTTCATTTTTGACAGTGACGCGTTGTTGAACGTCCTGCAACTCTTGTCTGTCTACCGTTTGCTGCGCTTTCAGATGAACCACTTCCTGTTCCGCTGCCGCTGCCCGGTTTTCGGCAGAAATTAATCGCTGTTCCAGTAATTCCAGTCGTTGTTCTACGGTGAGTTGGGTTGATTTTGCTGAGGCGGCATTCGCGCATAAAAGTAGCCCGATAGCGACAGCCAGTGTCGTTTTTCTCATGTGTCACAATCCTTGAGGAAATAAAAATAAAGCGAAACACAATTTCGCCATGAATAGATATTTGCGATGAATACTATTTCTATTTTTCATTCATCAGCTAACTGATATATAAATTAGCCAACTGATTGTTTGCGCTAAGGAAAAGAACAAACCCAAGGAGAATATTATTAAGGGAGAAAAGACGACATGAAAAATAACTCACAACGTGAGCGGTATAACGTCTGAAATTTTTTTCATGGATTATTTATAAATAATACGGCCTCAATATTGAGGCCGGTTATCATTAATTCTGTTCGGCGACCAGAATGGCCTGGGTATCTTCTTCCAGGGCTTTAAACACATGTTCTCTGTCTGCCGGGTAACAAATGTAATCCCCTTCATTCAGCTCTTCAGGCGCTTCCGTCAGCCCCACCAATGCCCGGCCCTGCGTCACGATAATATGTTCAACCGATCCTGGCGGATGGGGGTGAGAGATTCGGTCGGCCCCCGGCTGGGTCATCAGCAGATAGATGTCACGACGCGCACCCGGTGGGCAGGTCGCCAACAAAATGGCCTGATAGTTGGCTTGTTCCGCCACCACTTTGGTGCCCTCTCCACGGCGAATCACCTGCGTTGTCGCCGCCTGCGGTTCAAGCAGACGCGCAAAAGGAATATCCAGCGCAACGCACAGCGACCATAACGTTTCCAGGCCAGGATTACCGTTGCCCGCTTCCAGCTGTGACAGCGTAGATTTGGCTATCCCGGCACGGCGAGCAATTTCCGCCAGCGACAGCCCGGTTCGCTGGCGCTCCCGCACCAGACTTTTGGCGATGACGCTGATTGGCTGTGTCATACACGGCTCCGTATTTGTTGCGATAGAAGGTTAAATCGAACGAATCGTTCATCTTGAAAAACGATCTGACTGCGTTCATTATAATGGATACTCGTTCGATAACCTTCTTTGAAGGCAGCCATTTTGCCGGCAGCGCCAGGGCGATTGGCGTCGCCGTTGCGGTGTTCCTGGCCTGGCGAAAAGTGCCGCTGATTGTGGTGATCATCGCCGCCGCGGTGGTTACGGCGTTATTAAGGCTGGCTGGCCTTCCGTAAGGTGTTCTTTTACCCAGGCCGTCAGCCGAGTGAAATCAGCGGGAAGCTGGTCCTGGTGCAGATGATAAACCGGGCCAATCATCATCGGTTTCGCCCGGCTCGCCAACTGCGCCAGTTCGGGTAAGTACTCTTCGCCTGGATGACCCATTTTGCGGGCATCCAGCCGCTGAGCGTAGCGGCTCACGGCAAGTTCTGGTGAAATTTGATTCCAGATTTCAAGCACCCGCTCCACACCCGCCTGCTGTAAGAAACGCAACAGTGCATCTTTGGGTTGAAAACCAAACCAGGCATCCACAATCCATACGCAGTTTGCCGGGGCCTGAGCGATGATAGACCAGATGACTTCGTAGGCCGCACAACCCAACTTGCGGTTAAAGGGCCGATCGATGGTTTCGAATGTCGCCATAAAAGGCTCTTTAATTCCGTCAATCGTCAACGAAGGCGCGCCCAGATAGCTTGAGAGTTCGCGAGTGATCGTGCTTTTCCCCGACGCGGGAATACCGTTTACCAGAATGACCGTTTTGCAGTCGGTTAACAGACCGTGTTTCATAGCAGCGCCACCACCTCTTCTTTACTGTTGGCGGCTCTCAACCTTGCCAGCCGAGCATCATTATCCAGCAGGTCGACAATCGCGCGGATGCCTTCTTCAATGTGGGCGTTACTGTCTCTGGCACCAAACATGATGACGATATCCACCGCCTCGCTGTCGCCGAACCTGACCGGCTCCGTCAGCAACACCATGCTAAAACAGTTGCGCTTCACCCCACACTCCGGCCGCGCATGAGGGATCGCTATACCCTCATCAAACACATAATAAGCCCCGTGTTCGAGCGTATTCTGAATCACCGCTTCACCGTACTGTTCAGAAATAAACCCGTTCTCGACCAACGGCCTGGCCGCCTGACGAATAACGTCCTGCCACCGAGAAAGTGTGACACCCACCTGAATGGCATTGGCTTCAATCAGTAATTCTTTAATCGCCATTGCTGCTCCCTATATGTTGCGACGAATCACATTACGTAAGGCATCAATTTGCTCAAAGAGCGTGTCCACCTGTGAGCGATAACGCTGGCTGCTGGCATACACTTTTAGCGCACGGTTGTAGGTCAGCATTAATTGTTTCTGTGCTTCACTGTCGCGAGGATCTTTTTCAAGCCTCGCCTCCAGTTCCGCTATTTCCTCAGAGAGCTGTTGCGCCTGAAGATCATTTTCCACACCCTTCTCTGGCGCTTTTTCCCATAATGACTTGAGCGATTTAAACATAGCCGACTCCAGCCCCGACGGGTGCCGGGGCACCAGGGTTTGAATATAAAATAGACGGAACTTATTTAAACAGGGCGATCTTTTCCATTAAGACATTGGTGACCGCATCGTTTGCCGGGATTAAAAATTTGCGCACGCTGTCATTCACTTTTCCCTTCTCAAACATGGTCTTGCATTGCCCGACCCACTGCACATTCATTTCGGTTCCGACATTCACTTTATTAATACCTTCGGTCACGACAAGCCGCATGTCAGCATCGCTGACGCCCGTCCCACCGTGCAGAACCAGCGGCGTTTTGGTGGCTTCGCTGATCTCTTTTAGCCGCTGATGTTGAATATGGGCTTTCCCCGTATAAAGCCCATGAACAGTACCAACCGAAACCGCCAGCATATCTACATGTGTTTCTTCAATAAAATGCCTGGCTTCTTCCACAGTCGTAAAACAAATATCTTCTTCCGCCACGGCCTTTCCATCTTCAGAGCCACCGATAGCGCCCAACTCCGCTTCGACAGAGATATTTCCTGGACGCGCCATCTCCACCACAATTCGGGTATTGGCAATATTGTCTTCCAGCGATAAATGCGAGCCGTCATACATCACGGAAGAAAACCCGGCATTCATGGCGGTTTCGATGGCTTTAATATCAGAGCAATGATCAAGGTGCAGGCACGTCGGGACATTTTCACTTTCCGCTAATGAGCGAACGGAATCGACCAGCAGTTTATACCCCAAATATTCGGCGGTGCCGGTAGAGATCTGAATCATCAACGGGCTGTCCGTTTTTTTGGCCGCCCGGAAAAAAGCGGGCAACATTTCGATGCAGTGTAAATTGAATGACCCAATCGCTTTGAACTGACGTTGCTGAGCCACATCCAGTATCGCGTTAAAATTAAGCAGACTCATGAACCTTCTCCCCTTTAGGCTTGGTTGATTTGCCATTCACAAACCAGGCAAGTGCAGCGACAAAAACACTAAACAGCAGGACGAACAACCAGTTATTCTGGAACGCATGCCCCAGAACCAGGCCAGTACTGATAACGTCGGAATCACTGAAGGTCACGCCAGTGAAGCCGTAACTTTCAAGCATGGGTACCAGAATGGCTGGCAGCAGCGTGATAAACAGACCGTGCACCACACCGCCAATCATTGCGCCGCGACGGCCGCCAAGCGCATTACCAAACACGCCTGCGGTGCCTCCGGCAAAGAAGTTAGTGAGCAAGCCGGGCAGGATCATCGCCAGGCCAAACATCGGGAACACCAGCATGCCGATGATTGAGCCAACGGTGGTCGCCAGGAAACCAACAATCACGGCGTTAGGCGCATAAGGAAACAGCACCGGACAGTCGAGGGCGGGTTTTGCATCCGGCACAATCCGCATGGCGATCCCACGGAATGCAGGCACCAGCTCGTTCAACAGCAAACGCACGCCGCTGTAGAGAACAAACACGCCAGCCACAAACTGAATGGACTGCATAAAGGCATACATCAGGTAGTTCATGCCGCCAGAGAACTGAGCGATATACCCAGGACCCGCCGCCAGAGCAGGGATCAGGTACATCGGCACCATCACCACCGCCATCGAAAGGTAGGTGTCTTGCAGGAATTTGAAGTTATCGGGCAGCTCCAGATCTTCCGTTGAACGAGACCCCTTCCCGACCACTTTCGCCACTGCGGCCTGAACCAGATAGCCGATGGTGCAAAAGTGCCCGAGCGCCACGTCATCGGAGTCAGTAATGCGTCTGACCACCGGCTGCGCCAGCGCAGGCATGACAACCGCCATGACGCCACCGAAAATACCGCCGGTTAAAATTAATGGCAGCCCGGTCAACCCGGCTTTATAGCCAATCACGGTGCCGATGGTTGCCATCCACAATAAGGCCTGCCCGGTCAGAAAGATGTATTTCAGCGGCGTGAGTCGGGCAATGATGATATTGACGGCGAAGATAACCATTAGCGTCATCGCCACTTCAGAACCGAGCTCTCTATTCGCCAACCCGGCAATGGCTGCCACATCGGTGATATAGCCTTTCATACCGAAACCCTGGGTAAAGATATCGTTGAGGAACGTCAGCGTTGCCACAATGATATTGATCCCGGCCATCATGATCAGAAAGCCCAGCAGCGTTTTAAACGTTCCTTCCGCAATTTTACCCGGTGATTTCTTTTGCAGGATAAGCCCCAGCATCGCAATAAACGCGACCAATATTGAAGCCTGCCCCAGCAAATCTTTAACGATAAATTCGATGAAACTATTCATGATCGGCCACCATCAAATTTTTCTCTTTGAGAAAAGCGACGATTTTCTTTTCGATTTCCTCTTTATCCGTTAATTTCTGCAAAATAATGACGCGCTTCGATTCTTCTTCACTGGCATCTGCCGTTAAAATATCGGCAAAGGTTTTCGAGGTCAGAATCAAATCAGATTTAAATGCCCCAGCCTCGGACACTGTGGTGTGCTCAATCTGCGCCGGAATTTCCAGTTTTTTTAATACGGCTTTAGCACTCATTTCAATTGCAAAGCTTGAGCCGAGGCCGCAGCCACATACGCAAAGAACTTTTAACATGTAGGGTCTCCTCAAATAATTTTGAGTTGCATGGCAAGTTTATAATGATGTCCTTCGGTATCTACCAGACGTTTTGTTATACTAATTAAATCAATCGGAATCGGTTTGTTGCTGGAATTAATAATAATGGCTTTATTTCTCATGCCGGACTGAATACAGCGCACAACTTCGCTAGCCATAATGGTGCCCTGATAAATCTCTTCACAGGTGGGTTCTCCACTGCGTAAGCCAAAGCCCACAATGGCTTTACGGATGCGTACGCCGATTTTAGGTTCCAGCTGTTTGATCATGGTGTCGACGGCCCCCTGAAACCCGGGGGAGTATTCCCTGGTGTAGCCCTCAGAGCAGAGGATAACGACGCTATTCTGCTGGCTGAGTTTGTCCTGAATACGTGTTACAAGGTTCGCGAGGGGAATCTGGCATTCCGGAATAAGCGCCAGATCCGCATTGCTTTTTATAGCGGCCTGAAGGGTGAGCTCACCGCAATATCCGCCCAGGACTTCGACCATAAACACCCGACCGGGCAAGGCTCTTCCCGTATTTCTGAGCTTGGCCACTTCCTTAATAATTTGCTCGCAGGCCGTTGAAAATCCAATCGTATAATCGCTGCCATACACGTCATTATCGATGGTCATGCCGACGCCAAAGCAATTAACATCAAATTCGCTCAGGGTATTTAAAAACTGCAACGAACCATCGCCACCTGCCATGATTAAAATATCAATACGTAATGACTTGAGCTTTTTGGCAATCTCTTCGTATTCCACGCGCATAAGTTTTCGCGCGGTACGACCCGACGTAATTATCGGCATGGCAGAAATAGAGTAATCCACCAAATCGCGGAGAGACACTTCCTGATGGTTTTTTTCCAGTAGCCCCGGAATTCCCCCATTAAAAAGAGTGATATCCGCCTGAGCCAGTCTCGCAATTTGAAAGATAAAGTTATTGATGCCTGAAACATCACCACCACTAACGACAATACCGATTTTCATCTCATATCCTTACTGGTCTCTTTCCACTATTTTTCCCTGACTTCAAGAGTCACATTTGCAATTGAGATCACAAAAATCTCATAATTTCACTGAGCCAGATGTTTGACATGGGGTATTTAAGGGAATTATTTGTGATATGCATCACTTAATAAAATTTATGTGTTCTGAATATTTTCTGATTTTAATATTGTATTTCAGGGAGTTAATTAAGAAGAGGGCGATAGCACGCGAGGAAGTGCTTTTGCGCCTGGCAGAGGAAAATCCGAAATGGAAATTTGTGAGCCTTACCTCGTTTTTTTGTTTTCAAAGGGCGCTGACGTCCTGCAAATGACGCCGAAGTGTGCTTTACCCCACATAATTTCTCGTGGATTAAACCTCATATTGTCAGTTTCCACGGACATATTACCGCTCATTACCGGGCCAGACTGCCGTTACTATCAGAGGGTATTTTTTCTCTGGAGTCATGTGATGGCTGTAATAACCCCCGACTGCATCAACCTCAATATTCGCGGCAATACTGACTACGCCATTCTCAAGGCGTTGGCAGATATGGCTTATCAGCGCGGTTTTGTCACGGATAAAGCCCTGTTTCTGCAAACGCTGCTGAAACGCGAAAAGCTGCACTCCACCGGCTTTGGCTCAGGCATTGCTGTGCCGCATGGCAAAAGCGCCTGCGTGAAGCAACCCTTTGTTCTGTTTGCCCGTAAATCCGAACGCGTCGACTGGAAGGCCGCTGATGGCGAGCCGGTCAACTGCTGGATTTGCATCGGCGTGCCGCAGGAAGGGGAAGACAATCAGGTGAAAATGATCGGCAGCCTGTGCCGCAAGATCATTCACGCCGACTTTATTAGCCAACTGCAAACGGGTGACGTCAGCCGCATTCTCACCCAGCTCAATCAGACGCTCAGCGAGTAAAAGGAAGCTGCTATGGAATCGTCATTGCGCGTTGTTGCCATCACCAACTGCCCGGCGGGGATCGCCCACACTTATATGGTTGCCGAAGCGCTGGAGCAGAAAGCCCGTGCGCTGGGCCATGTCATTCGGGTCGAAACGCAAGGCTCCAGCGGAGTCGAAAACCGCCTGAGCGACGCTGAAATTGCAGCGGCAGATTACGTTATTCTCGCTACCGGACGTGGGATCAGTAACGATGACCGTCAGCGCTTCGTCGGGAAAAAAGTCTATGAAATCCCCATTTCGCAGGCACTGAAGAACATCGATCAGATTTTCACTCAATTACCCACCCATTCTCAGATGTTTAGCGCAGATAGCGCCATGAAGCTGGGCAAACAGGACGTTGTGCAGGGCAGCGTGATGAGCCACTTAATGGCGGGCGTGTCTGCGGCACTGCCGTTTGTCATCGGCGGCGGTATTCTTGTCGCCATCGCCAACATGCTGGTGCAAATGGGGCTGCCTTACACCGACATGGCCAAAGGCGCGCCGTCGTTTACCTGGGTTGTCGAATCCATCGGCTACCTCGGGTTCACCTTTATGATCCCGATTATGGGCGCGTATATCGCCTCGTCGATTGCCGATAAACCCGCCTTCGCCCCGGCGTTTCTGGTGTGCTACCTCGCTAACGATAAAGGCCTGCTCGGCACACAGTCCGGCGCGGGTTTTCTGGGCGCGGTGGTACTTGGATTGGCGATTGGCTATTTCGTCCTGTGGTTTCGCAAGGTTCGCCTGGGTAAGGCCCTGCAACCGTTGCTCGGTTCAATGTTGATTCCGTTTGTTACCCTTCTGCTGTTTGGCGTGCTCACCTACTACCTCGTCGGGCCGTTTATGTCCGATTTGATGAGCGGCCTGCTGCATTTTCTCAACACCATTCCGCCCTCGATGAAGCTTGGCGCGGCGTTCCTGGTCGGGGCGATGCTGGCGTTCGATATGGGTGGGCCCATTAATAAAACCGCGTGGTTCTTCTGCTTCTCGCTGCTCGAAAAACACATTTATGACTGGTACGCCATTGTGGGCGTGGTGGCGCTGATGCCACCGATGGCGGCGGGGATCGCCACCTACCTCGCACCAAAACTGTTCACGCAACAGGAAAAAAGCGCCGCCAGTAGCGCCATCGTCGTCGGCGCAACGGTCGCTACCGAACCGGCCATTCCTTATGCATTGGCTGCCCCACTGCCGATGATTACCGCCAATACGCTGAGCGGCGGCATCACCGGCATGCTGGTCATTGCTTTTGGCATCAAGCGTCTTGCGCCGGGTCTTGGCGTGTTCGATCCGCTCATAGGGCTGATGTCCCCGGTGGGTTCTTTCTATCTGGTGCTGGCAGTCGGGCTCGCGCTGAATATCTCACTGATTATTGTGCTGAAAGGCCTCTGGCTTAAACGTAAAACCCCCCAACAGGAAACGGCTCATGAACAACGAACTGCTTAAGCAGCTGTGTCAGGCCACCGCCGTAAGCGGTGATGAACAGGAAGTTCGCGATATTTTGCACGCCACGCTGGAGGGCCACGCCGAGGAAATCAACTTTGACGGGCTGGGCAGTTTTATCGCCCGCAAAGGCAGCCACGGGCCAAAAGTGGCGATTGTTGGGCACATGGACGAAGTGGGGTTCATGGTCAGCCACATCACCGACGACGGCTTTCTGCGTTTTGCCACCGTGGGCGGATGGTGGAGCCAGTCGATGCTCAACCACCGGGTGACCGTGCGCACACGCTCCGGCCAGCATGTGCCGGGCGTAGTTGGTTCGGTTGCACCGCACGCGCTGACTGAAAAGCAAAAGCAGCAGCCGGTCGATTTTGATGAGATGTTCATCGATATTGGTGCCAACAGTCGCGAAGAAGTGGCCATCCGTGGCATTTCCATTGGCGACTTTATCAGCCCGGAAGGCCATTTCGCCCGCTGGGGCGAGGACAAAATCGTCGCCAAAGCGCTCGACAACCGTGCAGGATGCGCATTAATGGCTGAGCTGTTTATGGCCGTCAATAACCCGGCGATTACTCTGTATGGCGTGGCGAGCGTGGAGGAAGAAGTCGGCCTGCGTGGCGCTCAGACATCGGCAGAAACCATTAAACCTGACGTCGTCATTGTGCTGGACACCGCCGTGGCAGGGGATGTACCCGGCATCGACAAAGTGAAGTTTCCGCTGAAGCTGGGCAACGGCCCTGCGGCGATGCTGTTTGATAAGCGCTATTTTCCGAATCAGAAACTCACGGCGCTGCTGAAAGCGTCGGCGGAAAAAACGGAAGCGAACCTCCAGTTCTGCATCATGAAAACCGGGGCGACAGACGGCGGGCGCTACAACGTAATGGGAGGTGGTCGCCCGGTGCTGGCACTTTGCCTGCCAACACGCTATCTGCACGCCAACAGTGGGATGATTTCTGAAAAGGATTACGCTGCGCTGTTTTCCATGGTGCGTCACCTCTTGCAGCAGTTGAACGGTGATACGGTGGCCACACTTTGTGATTTCAGGTGATCAGGGATGCTTAACGAACGTCAGCTAGGGCTTTTAGAAAAACTGGAACAGCAGCCCAGCGCTCTTGCGGAGCTGGCACAACAGGCTGGCGTTTCTGCCCGAACTATCACCCGTGATATCGACTACCTGAATTTTACGCTCAGCGGTCGTGCGCGGGTGATCAATCAAGGCAACGCGGGCGTTCACCTGGAAATCCTCGACCGAAAGCACTACTTCCAGCTCCTGCAGCGCCACGACAATGACGATCAGTTGCTGGCGCTGCTCTTGCTGAACGGGTTTACCACTCGTCTTCAACTGGCAGATGCTTTGCATCTTCCGGAAACGCTGGTTGCCGATAAACTGGTGAAGCTGCGCCAGCGCTATGAAAAAATCTTTACCCTCGCAGGACGCCCCGGCGTGGGTTATTTCATCGACGAACCTGAGTCACGGCAAATTTTGCTGCTCGCCAACCTGTTGAAGAAAGACCCCTTCGTTTCTTCACTGACTGGTTTTAACTATGCCACCGTAGAGCGGCTTTCTGCGGCCATCGCGTCTTTACCGTCCTGGCCTGCTATTCACCGGGACTATGTGGTCAGCGTGATCCTCGCGGTATGGTCGATGCGCAACCTTGTGCGCGGCGGTTTGCAAACCTGGGCGAATCATGAGGTGTCAGGCTGTATCGAAGCCGCAGGGCTTTATTTCAGTGCGAAAACGCTCTGCGTGCTCGTTTCGCTGCTGGATGAACTCCAGAGTCAGGCCGAATCCATCACGCCGTCGCTGATTCAGCAACTGCTCAGCGACACGCAAACGGCGCACCCCGGCAGCGTATTGGATAGTCAATTAATCGAAGACTTAACCGGACATGTGACGCGCTGCGCCGCTTCCCCCATGTGGGTGGCGGAAAATCGACAGGGCAGCATGAATAACCTCAAAGCGGCCTGGCCCGTGGCCTTTGATATGAGTATTCACTTTATTCATCTTCTGCGGGAAAAATTAGGGGTCGTCGTCTCGGACAGCGATCTGGTTGGCCTTTACTTTGCCTGCGCGCTGGAACGCCAGCAGACCGATCGCCAGCCGGTGATCCTGCTCACCGAGCAAAACGCGATCGCCACCATCAATAAGCTCGCTATCGAGCGTGACGTCCTGAACTGCCGGGTGCATATCGTGCACAGCCTCGCTGCCCTGCAGGGTATATCCGAAGAAATTCAGCCCGTCTGCATCATCAATAACAGCCACCTGCCGCTGGATGACGCCACTGAAAATGTGCTAAACATCCGCAACATCATCACCCCGACAGGTATCGGGCAAATCAAAGATTTTCTCGACACCGCTTTTATTTGCCAGAGCCTGCACAGGCTGTTTCCGGCGGAGGCCAGTTTTCATGATGATAATCAGTCGGGGGAGAGCTGGCTGGAGATTTGCGCCCGTGTAAGCCAGCGGCTCTCTCGTGAAGGATATCTCACGGCGGATGAAGCCTGGCGAATTTGCCAGCGCGAACAGGAAGGGGAAAATCTGATCGTCAATCAACTGGCTATTCCACACTGCTGGAGCGATAAAGAAGCTTCGTTTCGGGGATTTTTTATCACACTTTCACGCCCAACCACTGTGAATCATGAGCCTGTCAGCCATATGCTGATAGCCTGCGCCAGCGCGTCTGCCAGACATGAATCAAAGATTTTTAGCTATCTTGCACGAACGCTGTATAAACATGTGCCGGGAAAAATTGCGGGATTACGGAACGTTGAGGATTTTTTGACACTGCTGAGGGAGTAAACCTGTCCCGGGCTCAGAGGAGCCAGGGACAGCGGCTAAAACTTATTTATTCAGTTCTGCAGTCATGTGGACCTGGTTACCGTTGAAAGCCTGAGTAATTTTGTAAGAAGACGCGCCAGCTTCCTGAGCCTGAGCGGCAATTTTCGCTTCAGCACCGTCGAGGGTGGTGGACGTTGCGGTCACTGTCTGTGCAGCGAAAGAACCGAAAGAAGTAGCCAGAGCGATAACTGCGACAAAAGTTTTGATGCTTTTCATGATATAAACCCTTCAATTAAGTTGTCCTGGTAAGGCACCGCGCCTTAATGTGATAAATAATAGGCCCAGAGACTGACAACTGATAGCGGAAGGTTTTGCTTACATCATTCAAATTTATTGAATTAAAAAAGCCAGTCAGGTACAACTGGCTTTGGGTCGCCGATCCCGGGATCAGCGGAGCAGGTTAAAGCTGTCGATCATGCTGTTGTACGCCTTCAGAGCCGCAGGGTAGGAATCTTCCACCATCCAGGCACTTAAGGGTTCTTTAAGTTCTTCTTTTTCATCTTCGCTGAAGGCCACATGATCGCGGATACGGCGGATGTATTTCTTCGCCGCAAGTTGATACTGCCCGGCGTCGTTAACAAACGAGAAGTTGAGGCTCTGTTTATCTGCTTGCTTGAGCAAATTCACCGTCGCTTCCAGTTCTGTGACTTTTTCCATCATGACCTGCCCATCAAATTTATCCTGGGCAATAACCTTGTTGATTTGCTTAGCCTGGATAACAGTCGACAGGGCATAGTAATGAAAGGTCTTCCCTTCTGCTTTTTCTATTTTTGCCAGCTCAACACTCTGACGCCTGTCATTGACCTCAACGATTGCGGCATGATATTTATCAGCCACAGGCTCAAAGGTAGCTATATTTTTGAGTAATTCCTGATGCAGCGCTTTCCCTTTCACAAAGCCATCGTCTTTATAATTTTCCTGAGTGTAATAGCTGTCCATTTCATTAATGGTATTTCCCAGGGCTGTTATAGCATCAATATAGTGACCCGCTACGCCATCGATCGGCGCCAGTTCCGGCTTAAGTGCCACCACGTGCTTCATGTCCGCACCACAACTAGCCAACGTGGAGAGGGTTATCCCATAGGTGCCGTAGACAATGTCCTCTTTCCCGGTTGGCCCTTTCTTAAAATCCTTCAGCCAGCTAGCGTAACGCGTCAGGCTGCGATTTACAGGCAGCTGTAATGCATTAAAGCATTTGACGTACACGCCCATTTTTTCGTCGTAGATGCTTTCAGCATCTGCTTGCGTATTTTGAGCCGTCGCGGGTTGCGCTTCGGGCTTTGGCTGCGGCTTTTCAGCAGGTGCCGGGCTGGCGGGTTGGGTATTTGCTGCGGGGGCTTTTGCCGTTTCCTCTTTTTTATCATCACACCCTGTTAAACTGGACACACCGATACTGATAATTATTGTCGCAAATAATAAATTTCGTTTCATACACGCCATCCATGATTATATAAATTTAAGAAATTCATCATAACCAATTTATTAGATGGGCTCCATGTCCGATACAGGGCAATTAAATAAAAACACATTGACGAATAAAATAGAGATAATAGTCATGCAGTTAAAATGATTGCAGCAACAGCATAGATTTTATCACTGAATAAAACCCGATTCAGGCAAACCGTGCGGAAGATTAAGGGGCAATTAACCGCTGCGGATGGGTATAAATCGTTGCCCTACCTGGCTTGCAAAAACCCACCAGCGTCAGGTTGCAGCGTTCGGCCACTTCTACCGCCAGCGTGGTCGCTGCGGAGACAGCAAACAGAATTTCCACCCCACACATCGCCGCTTTCTGCACCATTTCATAACTGGCGCGGCTCGACACCAACACCGCGCCCTGATCCCACGCCTTGTCTTCTGTGGCACGTTTGCCAAGCAGTTTATCGAGCGCGACATGGCGACCGACATCTTCAAGCCCACCCGCCAGTGTGCCGTCCGGCATCACCCATGCCGCGGCGTGAGTACAGCCAGTCATGCGGCCCACAGGCTGCACGTCGTTGAGGTGTTCCAGCGCGAGGTCGAGATATTTCAGGTTAAAGGTTTGGGTAAACGGCAACGGCGTAATCGGGCGGCCCACATCATTGAGTTGTTCAACGCCGCAAACGCCACAGCCTGTCCGTCCGGCCAGCGCACGGCGGCGCTCCTTCAGGGCCATAAAACGGCGGCTGGACAGCTCAATCTGAACCTCAAGCCCATTGCAGACTTGCACCACATCCATACCGTAAATGTCAGAGCGGTTCTCTATAACCCCTTCGGATAAGGAAAAACCGATGGCGAACCATTCGAGGTCTTTCGGCGACGCCATCATCACAACATGCGAAATCCCGTTGTAAACCAGCGCCACAGGCACTTCCTCAGCCAGTTCGTCCTGCTGCGTGTGGTGGAGATCTTGCCGTTTCCACAGACTCACCTGGCGCATTCCAGTGATTTCAATCACATTACTGACCTGTTTTGATGGGTTTTCGTTCACTTTGCATTAACCGTATTGGAACACACATACACACAATGTGGTATTCTGAGCATATCCCTCCAGGAATGAGGGGAATTACCCTAATTCTGAACCTTTGCGGCATCGACCGCAAAGGTTAATAACAATCCATCCCCTTAGCGGTTTAGGTATTGAAGGCGACGGGGAGCAATGTCGAAACAAGGAGCGACCCATGCAGGTCAGCAGAAGGCAGTTCTTTAAGATCTGTGCTGGCGGTATGGCAGGAACCACGGCAGCGGCGCTGGGCTTTGCCCCAGGTGTCGCGTTGGCGGAGACAAGGCAGTACAAACTGCTACGGACCCGTGAAACCCGTAACACCTGCACTTATTGTTCTGTCGGTTGTGGGCTGTTGATGTACAGCCTCGGCGATGGAGCAAAAAACGCCAAAGCCTCTATCTTCCATATTGAAGGGGACCCGGACCATCCGGTCAACCGGGGTGCGCTCTGCCCGAAAGGTGCAGGACTGGTGGATTTCATCCACTCCGAAAGCCGCCTGAAATTCCCTGAATACCGTGCGCCAGGCTCCGATAAATGGCAGCAAATCAGCTGGGACGACGCGTTCGATCGCATCGCCAAACTGATGAAAGCTGACCGTGACGCCAACTTCATCGCCCAGAACGCCGAAGGCACCACCGTCAACCGTTGGCTCTCCACCGGGATGCTGTGCGCTTCTGCTTCCAGTAACGAAACCGGTTATTTAACCCAGAAATTCTCCCGTGCGCTCGGTATGCTCGCGGTGGACAACCAGGCACGCGTCTGACACGGACCAACGGTAGCAAGTCTTGCTCCAACATTTGGTCGCGGTGCGATGACCAACCACTGGGTGGATATTAAGAACGCCAACCTGATTGTGGTGATGGGCGGTAACGCCGCTGAAGCGCATCCAGTAGGGTTCCGCTGGGCGATGGAAGCCAAAATCCACAACGGTGCGAAACTTATCGTTATCGATCCGCGCTTTACGCGTACGGCATCGGTGGCGGATTTCTATACCCCGATTCGTTCCGGCACTGACATCACCTTCCTGTCAGGGGTGATCCTGTATCTGCTGAACAACGAAAAAATTAACCGCGAGTACACCGAGGCGTACACCAACGCCAGCCTGATCGTGCGTGAAGATTACGCGTTCGAAGACGGTCTGTTCTCCGGTTACGACGCTGACAAACGCAAGTACGACAAAACCAGCTGGAACTATGAGCTGGATGAAAACGGCCATGCGAAGCGCGATACCACCCTCACCCATCCACGTTGCGTGTGGAACCTGCTGAAGCAGCACGTTTCCCGCTATACGCCGGAGATGGTCGAGAACATCTGTGGTACGCCGAAAGCGGACTTCCTGAAAGTCTGTGAATACATCGCCGAAACCAGCGCCCAGGATAAAACGGCGTCGTTCCTGTATGCATTGGGCTGGACACAGCACTCCGTTGGTGCGCAGAACATCCGTACCATGGCGATGATCCAGTTGCTGCTCGGTAACATGGGGATGGCTGGCGGTGGCGTTAACGCCCTGCGTGGTCACTCCAACATTCAGGGTCTGACTGACCTGGGCTTGTTGTCACAAAGCCTGCCAGGCTACATGACACTGCCGAGTGAAAAACAAACCGACCTGCAAAGTTATCTGACCGCCAACACGCCAAAACCGCTGCTGGAAGGCCAGGTGAACTACTGGGGCAACTATCCGAAGTTCTTCGTCTCGATGATGAAATCGTTCTTCGGCGACAAAGCGACCGCGGAAAACAGTTGGGGCTTTGACTGGCTGCCGAAGTGGGACAAGGGTTACGACGTCCTGCAGTATTTCGACATGATGTACAAAGGCCAGGTGAACGGCTACATCTGTCAGGGCTTCAACCCTGTCGCGTCGTTCCCGAACAAAAACAAGATTGTGGCTTCACTTTCTAAGCTGAAGTACCTGATAACCATCGATCCGCTCAACACCGAGACCTCGACGTTCTGGCAAAACCACGGCGAGTCTAACGATGTTGACTCCTCGAAGATCCAGACCGAAGTCTTCCGTCTGCCGTCCACCTGCTTCGCCGAAGAGAACGGGTCTATCGTGAACTCCGGCCGCTGGTTGCAGTGGCACTGGAAAGGCGCGGACGCCCCGGGGATTGCGAAAACCGACGGCGAAATTCTGGCGGGTATCTTCATGCGTCTGCGTGAGATGTACGCCAAAGATGGCGGCCCGGCACCAGAGCCAGTGCTCAACATGACGTGGAACTACTCCACGCCGGATGAGCCTGCGTCGGAAGAAGTGGCGATGGAAAGCAACGGTAAAGCGCTGGCGGATATCACCGACCCGGCAACCGGCGCCGTTATCGTCAAAAAAGGCCAACAGCTGATGTCGTTCGCGCAGCTGCGTGATGACGGCACCACAGCTAGTGGCTGCTGGATTTTCGCAGGCAGCTGGACACCGGACGGCAACCAGATGGCACGCCGCGATAACGCCGACCCGTCAGGCCTGGGCAACACGCTCGGCTGGGCGTGGGCATGGCCGCTTAACCGCCGCATTCTGTATAACCGTGCTTCCGCTGACCCACAGGGCAAACCGTGGGACCCGAAACGCCAGCTCCTGAAATGGGACGGCGCGAAATGGGGCGGCGTGGACATTCCGGACTACAGTGCTGCCGCACCGGGCACCGACGTCGGGCCGTTCATCATGCAGCCGGAAGGGATGGGGCGTCTGTTTGCTATCGATAAGATGGCCGAAGGGCCGTTCCCGGAACACTACGAGCCGTTTGAAACGCCGCTCGGCACCAACCCATTGCACCCGAACGTTATATCGAACCCGGCAGCACGCGTGTTCAAAGATGATATGGAAGCGATGGGTAAAGCCGATAAGTTCCCGTACGTGGGCACCACTTATCGTCTGACCGAGCACTTCCACTACTGGACCAAGCACGCGCTGTTGAACGCTATCGCGCAGCCTGAACAGTTTGTGGAAATTGGCGAGAAGCTGGCGAACAAGCTCGGCATCAGCCACGGCGATACGGTGAAAGTCTCCTCCAACCGCGGCTACATCAAGGCCAAGGCGGTGGTGACCAAACGTATCCGCACGCTGACGGTTGACGGAAAAGCCATTGATACCATTGGCATTCCAATCCACTGGGGTTACGAAGGCGTGGCGAAGAAAGGCTTTATCGCCAACACGCTGACGCCATTCGTCGGCGACGCCAACACCCAGACGCCGGAGTTTAAATCCTTCCTCGTGAACGTGGAAAAGGTGTAACGGAGACGACTTATGGCTTATCAATCGCAAGATATCATCCGTCGTTCCGCGACTAACGGTTTCACCCCCGCGCCTCAGGCGCGGGATCACCAACAGGAAGTGGCGAAGCTTATCGACGTGACCACCTGTATCGGCTGTAAAGCTTGTCAGGTGGCCTGTTCGGAGTGGAACGACATTCGCGATGAAATCGGCAGTAACGTTGGCGTGTACGACAACCCAGCCGATTTAACCGCGAAGTCCTGGACGGTGATGCGTTTCTCCGAAGTGGAGCAGAACGACAAACTGGAATGGCTTATCCGTAAAGATGGCTGCATGCACTGCGCCGATCCTGGCTGCCTGAAGGCCTGTCCGTCGGAAGGGGCTATCATTCAGTATGCCAACGGCATCGTCGACTTCCAGTCTGAGCAGTGCATCGGCTGTGGCTATTGCATCGCTGGCTGCCCGTTCGACGTGCCGCGCCTGAACCCGGAAGACAACCGCGTCTACAAATGTACGCTGTGCGTAGACCGTGTCACCGTGGGCCAGGAACCGGCGTGTGTGAAAACGTGCCCAACCGGCGCTATCCACTTTGGCTCGAAAGAGGACATGAAAACCCTCGCGGGCGAACGTGTGGCTGAGCTTAAAACGCGCGGTTACGATAACGCAGGTCTGTACGATCCAGCGGGCGTAGGCGGCACTCACGTGATGTATGTGCTGCATCATGCCGACAAACCGACGCTCTACCACGGCTTGCCGGAGAACCCGGAAATCAGCCAGACCGTTAAGTTCTGGAAAGGCATCTGGAAACCGCTCGCCGCGGTCGGCTTTGCGGCGACGTTTGCCGCCAGCATCTTCCACTATGTGGGTGTGGGTCCAAACCGCGCTGAAGAGGAAGAGGACAATCTGCATGAAGAGAAAGACGAGGTGCGCAAATGAAACGTCGTGACACCATCGTGCGCTACACCGCACCGGAACGCATCAACCACTGGGTCACCGCCTTCTGCTTCATTCTGGCGGCGGTGAGCGGGCTGGGCTTTTTCTTCCCGTCCTTTAACTGGCTGATGCACATTCTTGGTACGCCGCAGCTGGCGCGCATTCTGCATCCGTTCGTCGGGGTGGTGATGTTTGCTTCCTTCATCATCATGTTCTTCCGCTACTGGCACCACAACCTAATCAATCGGGATGATATCTTTTGGGCGAAGAATATTCGTAAGATCGTCGTCAACGAGGAAGTGGGGGATACCGGGCGCTATAATTTCGGCCAGAAGTGCGTGTTCTGGGCGGCGATTATCTTCCTGGTGTTACTGCTGGTGAGCGGCGTCATTATCTGGCGACCGTACTTCGCGCCAGCTTTCTCCATTCCGGTTATCCGCTTCGCGCTGATGCTGCATTCATTTGCCGCGGTAGCGTTAATTGTGGTTATTATGGTGCATATCTACGCCGCCCTTTGGGTTAAAGGCACCATTACCGCGATGGTGGAAGGATGGGTCACCAGCAGTTGGGCGAAGAAACATCACCCGCGCTGGTACCGTGAAGTCCGCCAGAAACAGGAAAAATCGACCGAATGAGTATTCGCATAATCCCTCAGGATGAACTGGGGAGTAGCGAGAAACGTACGGCGGAAGCAATTCCGCCGTTATTATTCCCGCGACTGAAGAACCTCTACCACCGCCGGGCGGAACGCCTGCTGCAGCTGGCGCAGGAAAATCCATTGGGCGACTATCTGCGTTTTGCGGCGCTGATTGCCCACGCGCAGGAAGTGGTGCTGTACGACCATCCTCTGCAGATGGACTTAACCGCGCGCATCAAAGAAGCCGCAGATCAGGGCAAACCGCCGCTTGATATCCACACGCTGCCGCGCGACAAACACTGGCAAAAGCTGCTGCAATCGATGATTGCCGAGCTGAAACCCGAGATGAGCGGCCCCGCGTTATCGGTCATCGAGAATCTGGAGAAAGCGTCCGATCTGGAACTCGAAGAGATGGCCACTGCGCTGTTTGCTTCGGATTTTGCCTCCGTCAGCAGCGACAAAGCGCCGTTTATCTGGGCTGCGTTGTCACTGTATTGGGCGCAAATGGCAAACCTGATCCCTGGCAAAGCCCGCGCTGAATATGGCGAGCACCGCCAGTTCTGCCCAGTCTGCGGCTCAATGCCGGTGTCCAGCGTCGTGCAGATTGGTACGACGCAAGGGTTGCGCTATCTGCATTGCAACCTGTGTGAATCCGAGTGGCATGTGGTGCGCGTGAAGTGCAGCAACTGCGAGCAAAGCCGTGATTTGCATTACTGGTCGCTGGATAACGAGCAGGCTTCCATCAAAGCCGAAAGCTGCGGCGACTGCGGCACCTACCTGAAAATTCTCTATCAGGAAAAAGACCCGAACGTCGAGCCGGTGGCCGATGACCTCGCTTCGCTGGTGCTGGACGCACGCATGGAACAAGAGGGCTTTGCCCGCAGTTCCATCAACCCGTTCCTGTTCCCGGGCGAAGGGGAATAATCGTGTGAAAGCCGGGTGCGAATGCGCCCGGTTTATTGTGCCAAAGCCGCAATCACGTTGACCGGATCGTTAGCAATGGCGCGCAATAACGCTTTTGCAGGCCCGGTAGGGGAACGCCGACCTTGTTCCCAGTTCCTCAGGGTATCAACACTGACAGAAATCAGACTGGCAAAACGCGTCTGAGAAAGCCCCGATGCGTGGCGAATTTCTTTGATTTTCATGGCATCGACTTCGAAAACACGCGAAGGCTCACGAGTGCCTTCCGCGATATCATTCATCTCTGCCATGCTTTTCGTTAAGCGTTCAAAAAGTGCCTTATCCATTTACCACCTCTCATTGAGTTTTCGCAGTATGACTTTTTCTTGCGCTGACAAATCATCTTTCAGGCCTTTACGGTAGATGAGCAACAACCGAATCTCTTCGGCTCGTGGGCGATAGTAGTAAATCACCCGCACACCCCCGCTTTTCCCTTTCCCGTTTGCGACCCAACGAACCTTTCTTAGCCCGCCAGTTCCCGGGATCACATCCCCGCCTTGCGGATGAATCGTGAGAAAACATTGAAACTGCCTGTACTCCTCTTCGGCAAGCAACTGCTCAACGTCTTCCGTGAACATACTCGTTTCGATAAAGATCATAATAGTACGCCATTGGCTTAGAGTAGCATAATTAAAAAGTACGTCAATGACGTACACCAAATTCAAATACGCTACCGCTAATTGGCTTAAAACTCGCGTGAATACGCATCAAACCGCTGAGATTTGTCGCTTTTTGCGTACTGCTTTCCAGATTCAAATTTTGTGCGATTTTGGTTGTTTTCATCACCGCAAATCCAGGTTATAAAACTGGATATCCAAACAGTAAAAAGGATTGATGATGGCGCTGGAACACGGTATTGCGGAACTGGTGAAGGACTTCATTGCCGCGGGTCGTCCCTCCTCAAAGGATCAAAGTATTGATGATCGGAGAAAGGGTTATGTGGCAAGTACGGCGCTTGCCGGTGAAACAGAAGCCCGCGTGCAGGTTAGCGATGTTGAGCTTGAGGGCATGCGCTTTCGCGTCGTGTCCCCGCAAAATGTGACAAGCCCTCTTCCTGCGGTTATCTACTATCACGGCGGCTGTTTTGTCAGCGGTGGGTTTGCCACACACGACAACCAGTTGCGACAGATGGCGTACCAGGGTCACTGTCACGTCATCGCCGTTCAATACCGACTGGCACCTGAACACGGTTATCCCGCAGCGCACGACGATGCTGAAAGGGGTGCAAAGATAGTCTGGCGAAACGCCCATCAGCTCGGTATCGATGCTGGCCGTATCACCCTCGCAGGCGATAGCGCTGGCGGCCATCTGGCCTTCGTCACCGCCCTTCGCCTTAAAACTGCGGCACAATGGCAACCTGCGAAACTCATTCTTATCTACCCGATGGTCGATGCAACAGCGAGTTTTGCGAGTTATAGCCGCAATGGGCAAGACTACGTGATCACTCGCGACACGCTTTTGAGCGGATATGAACTTTATCTCGGCACGCTTGCACGCACACACCCTGAAGCCAGTCCGTTATGGCGTGAAGACTTCCACGGTCTGCCGCCAGTCCACATCATCACCGCAGAGTACGACCCGCTTTGTGACGAAGGAATGGAATTACAGCAGCGTATTCAGGCACAAGGCGGCGAGTGTTCCCGCACACATTACCCTGGCGTGATACACGGATTCTTTCAATTAGGGGGGATCAGCGAGTCGGCGAGGGAAGTAATGAAAGACGTGGCCCGCCGCATCGGCGCAGCGGGCTGAGGGGCATTATTCTTCTTCGTTCCCGCCTTCTTCCAGCGGCCCGAAAGGTTTTGCCGGCAGCACGATGTAGATGCCTTCGAAGATCGCGCCAGAGGTTTCATCGCCAAACAGCTCAACCTGAAGCTGAACGCGTGCTTTGCGCCCGCGAGCCAGTCTGTCGAGGTCGCCGCTTAATGAGCCGAGATCGGCGATGGCGCTGGGTTTTCCACTGATTGGATTGCTGTAGCGAATATGCGCGTCTGCCAGAATGATGGTGCCGCCGAGATGGCGTTCACGCAGCATCAGCCAGATAAGGCCCCAGCCAGTCAGGGTGGCGAGCGAAAACAGGCTACCCGCGAACAGCGTGTTGTGTGGATTCTGGTTACCGATTTCCGGCATGGTGGTGATAAATTTCTGCCCGGTGTATTGCTGAATACGCACCCCCATTTTTTCGCTCAGGGGAATGTGTTCATACCAGGCTTGTTGCAGCTGCCCACACCAGTCGCCGCGATGCAGAATATCGTCCAGCGTGGCGACGGGTTTGATCATCAGGAAATGGCGCACTGGTGTGGTTTGCGGGGTGGTAATTTCGCCCTGATTCACAAAGCCCAGCTTGGCAAAAAACTCAACGGCATCTTCGCGCGCGCTACAGGTGACGCGTTTGACGCCTTCCTGACGCGCCACGGATTCGAGCGTCATCGCCATCAGCGTGCCCAGGCCTTTATCCTGCACGGCGGGGTCTACGGCCATAAAGCGGATGGAGGCTTCGTAATCCGCGTTGATGTACAACCGCCCGACGGCAACCAGATTGCCCGCTTCGTCGACCACCATTTGATGGTGCGCCATGGCATCCCAGGCATCGCGTTCAGAGCCTTTTGGCTGGTGTAAGGGTTTGCGCAGCATCTCCCAGCGGAACTGGTAATAACGCTCTAACTCTTCTTCCGTTTGCGGTACTCGAAGGTGATACATAGCGGAACTCTCTTTTGTGGCCCGCGCCCAACCGGCATGAAGACTCATACCTGCAACCAGAAGGTCACGGGGCCATCGTTAACCAGTGACACCTGCATATCAGCAGCAAAACGCCCTGTTTGGGTGTGCATGTCCTGCTGACGGCAACGTTCAACAAAGTAGTCGTATAGCGCTTCGGCTTTCTCTGGTGCCGCACCGCGTGAAAACCCTGGGCGCATGCCGCGTTCGGTGTCTGCCGCCAGAGTAAACTGAGAAACCACCAGCACGCTGCCGCCCGCCTGCTGAACATTGAGGTTCATTTTGCCTTCAGCATCGCTGAAAATGCGGTAGCCCAGCACGCGCTCACAGAGGCGATTGGCTTTTTGCTCGTCATCTTCCTTTTCGACACCCAATAGCACCAAAAGTCCCTGGTCAATTTCTCCCGTCACCTCTCCCTCCACGGTGACGCTGGCACGGGTTACGCGCTGAATTAATGCGATCATGGTTGCTCGTCTTGTTCCTCGCGTGCAGCGAGTTTGAGTTTTCGGTATTCCCCGAGAGTGACAGTTATTTCCGCGCCAAGCAAGACGATGCACCACGTCCAGTAGACCCAGACAAACAGAATGGGGATGACCGAAAGCACGCCGTAAATCAGCTGATACGACGGAAATGTGGTGATGTAGAGGGCAAAGCCTTTCTTGCCAAGCTCGAACAGCAATGCAGCAATCAGCGCCCCGACAACGGCATCACGATTAAGCACTCGCGTCGTTGGCACAATGCTGTAAAGCAGCCAGAACGAAATCCAGGAAAGCAGCAGCGGGAAGATTCGCAGTACATTATCGATGACGCCGTTGAGCTCGCTGGCCCAACGCAGCGAAAGCAAATATGAGCTTATCGCCAGGCTCGCGCCCGCCAGTAACGGCCCGAGCGTGAGGATCATCCAGTAGACCGCAAAAGAGTACACTTTCGGCCGCACCCGCTTGCTCCGCCATATCGTATTGAGCGCACTATCAATGGCATACATCAGCAACAGCGCGGTGACGATAAGCCCACAGGCGCCGACCGCGGTCATTTTACTGGAGTTAGCCACGAACTGTTCGATGTAACGCTGAATGACATCGCCGGTTGCGGGCAGAAAGTTGGCAAACACGAAATGGCGCAACGTCACGCTGACGTCAGAAAACATGGGAAAAGCGGCGAACAGGGCGAAGATCACCGCGATTAACGGGACTAATGAGAGTAACGACACATAAGCCAGGTTGCCGGCCAGTGTCGTCATATTATCTTCATCAATCCGCCGCCAGAGTAACTTACACCAGGCCGTCAGTGGCCCGAGATGTCGGCTGGCTTTTTGATGAATGGTTTTTAACATAGCTGCTTCGCGAAATAGTCCGGAATGGTGTCCTTCCCGGTCACCAGAATGCTGGTTATTCCGAGCTGGTTGGCCCCTTCTATATTATCGGCGTTGTCATCGAAAAAGACCGTATCGCTGGCTGAAAATCCTTCCTGCGCCAGCACCTGCTGATAAATACGTGTTTCGGGTTTACGCATTCCCATCTCTTGCGACAGATAGATGTGATCAGCCGCCGCGCGAACTTCCGGATATTCATCAGGCCAGAAAGTGGTGTGCAGTCGGTTGGTATTCGAAAGCACCACCACGCGATGACCCTGTTCACGCAATTTGTGCATAATGGCGATCACTTCCGGGCGCAGACCGACAAAAATCGCCTGCCAGCCATGGGCAAACTGTTCGTAGCTCAGGGGCAAATCCATTTCATGGCAAAGCGCTTCAGCGAAGGCTTCATCGCTGATTTCACCGCGCTCATGCTGATGGAAAGCTTCGCCCATGACAAAATTCTGTTTCAGCGTCGCCAGCGGCACACGGCTGAAATCACTCCATGCGCCAAACACCCGGTTGAAGTCGATGTCGACAATCACATTACCTAAATCAAAGATATAGAGCATGATCCTCTCCTTTTGCGTCATGGAAAAATAACTGTAGCGGGAAAGGGCCGGTTTGACTACCGGGATAACTGTGCAGAAAACGAGGCTGCTATTTATTCCGCGTTGCGGTCCTGCTGAACGGCTACACCCAGCAGGAACGTTGAGAGGGATCAGGGATCAGCGCTGCCGTCATCGCCCAGGCTCACTTTCACCACCTCGACCTGATTGGCCTTAAGCAGGTTGTGTAAAGCGGTGCCCGGAGCTTCATCGGTAAATAAGGCGGTCATCTGGCTGACGTTGCCAATCTCTACGGCGGCCGAAGCATGATATTTGGTGTGATCGGCAGCCAGCAGCCGGTGGCGAGAATGCGCCATCATCGCTTGTGCCACGCTGGCTTCATTCACATCGAATTCCAGTAAAGTGCCATCACTTTCAATGGCACCCACGCTGGTCACCAGATAATCAGCCCGAAAGCCCGAAACAAACGCAGTGGCTGCCGGCCCGATAATGCCGCCATTGTGCGCACGCAGCGTGCCGCCCGGAACCATCACCTCAAAACGTGGATTCTTATAAAGAATGTGAGCCACACGCAGACTGTTAGTGATGATTCGCAGATGATTGTGGTTTAGCAACGCCCGGGCGACATGCTCGACGGTGGTGCCGATGGTGATAAAAATGGTCGAGCCGTCCGGAATAAAATCAGCGATTGCCTCTGCAATCGCCTTTTTCTCTTCCGTCCAGGAGACTTCACGCTGCTCAAATGCCGTGTTCACCACGCTGGAAGCGCGCCCTGCGCCGCCGTGGTGACGCGTGATCAAACCTTGCTCGCTTAACTTACGAATATCGCGACGCACCGTTTGCGTGGACACATCCAGCAGTTGAGCCAGCTCATCAATGTTCATGTACCCACGATCGGCAATTAACGTCAGTAGCTGGTCGTGGCGCGGATTACCGGTCAGTTCGGTAAGGCTCATAGGCTGTCCTCTGAATCCCATCTCGTCCCGCATTCTATACATAAAGTGACAAAAAAGAGCGGGTTTGATCACAGTCAGGGATACCTTCGCGTCCACCAGGACGCGTACATTTCAGCGCCGCGACGGCACTGGCGAAGCGAATCGCCTCTGCACCCGCTACGCCCTGAGCCAGACTGAAAGCAAAAGCGCCGTGGAAAACATCGCCCGCGCCGGTGGTGTCCACGACATCCACAGCAAAGCCCGGCTGGTGAGCAATATCTTGATTCTCAAGCCAGAAACACCCTTCCGATCCATGGGTCACATAAACATGTCCATTTGTGAGCGTTTTCGATTGTTTTAAGCCGATCATCAAATCCTGCTCACCGCTCATGCGCCGTAAACCCGGGGCGGAAAACACCGCATGGTCGCTGAGACTGACCAGATCGGAAATGTCCTGCGGGGTAATGTCGCCATCCAGCACGGTGGTCACACTGGCCTGACGCGCCAGAGTAAAAGCTTTCTTCGTACCGTCATGCCAGCGAACATCTGCCAGCACCACATCCCACTGGCTGAAGTCGATCTCGTCCAGCCAACTGGCGTCCATCAGCAGGTCCGGGCTTGGATAATTCACAATGATGCGTTCACCCTGGGCATCGACCACGATGCCAGATTGTGATGACCGGGCGTTCTGGAAACGCTTCGTATAACGCGTACTTACCCCATAAGACTCCAGTTCCTGCAACAGGCTGGTTCCCGTATCGTCGTCTCCCACACGGCCGATAAAATCTACCTGCGCCCCCAGTTTTGCAGCAGCCACAGCGGCCGTCGCTGCCGGGCCACCGCCCACTTCCCGATAATTATTCGCCACATATTTTCCCCCTTCCCTGGGCAACTCCCCGACGTAATAAATCCTGTCCATCACGGCAATTCCGACACAAGCAATGCGAATCATGGTTATTCCTTCCTCGTTAAACCCTGCCGCCATTTTAATTTGGCCAATTGTTTAAAAAGTGACGGCTGTCAATTTTTTGACCATAAATTACAAATACGATCAAAAACAGACAACACAAACGCGCAATTTCTGACAAAACATGACACCGAATCAGGAGAACAGTATGTCACTCATCGCATTTATCGGGCTCGGGCAAATGGGCGCGCCCATGGCGAGCAACCTGCTTAAACAGGGGCATTCACTGCGAGTGTATGACGTTAACCCGCAGGCCGTGCAGGCGCTGGAAGCTAAAGGCGCTCAAGGCGTGGCAACCCCTGCACAAGCCGCCCAGGACGCTGAGTTTGTGATAACCATGCTGCCAAACGGCGATCTGGTTCGGGCTGTGCTCTTCGGCGAAAACGGCGTTTGCGAGGGGCTTTCCCCACAGGCGCTGGTGATTGATATGTCCACTATCCATCCGCTGCAAACTGACAAGCTGATTGCCGAAATGGGCGAACGTGGCTTCAGCATGATGGACGTGCCCGTTGGGCGCACCTCTGACAATGCAGTCTCCGGCACGCTGTTATTGCTGGCTGGCGGCACGCAAGCGCAAGTGGAACGCGCGACGCCTGTGTTGATGGCCATGGGCAACGAACTGATTAACGCAGGCGGCCCGGGCATGGGCATACGCGTGAAGCTTATCAACAACTATATGAGCATCGCCCTGAACGCGCTTTCCGCTGAAGCCGCGGTGCTGTGCGAGTCCCTGGGCCTGGATCTGAACGTCGCCCTGAAAGTGATGAGCGGCACCGCCGCTGGCAAAGGCCACTTCACCACCACCTGGCCGAACAAGGTGCTGAAAGGCGATCTTTCACCGGCGTTTATGATCGACCTGGCCCACAAAGATTTGGGCATCGCCCTTGATGTTGCCAATCAACTGCATGTGCCAATGCCGCTTGGCGCAGCCTCTCGTGAAGTTTACAGCCAGGCCCGGGCCGCCGGACGCGGTCGCGAAGACTGGTCCGCCATTCTCGAACAAGTCCGCATCAGCGCTGGGCTTCGCACCTCAAATTCATGTATCAACAAGGAATGATGTTATGACGCAGTACACCCTGAAAGAGATCACCCGACCTTCCGGCGGTTTTGCCATGCTTGCCGTCGATCAGCGAGAGGCCATGCGTTCTATGTTCTCCGCTGCAGGCGTAAAAACGCCGGTCACTGACCAGCACCTGACTGATTTCAAAGTGAACGCCGCCAAAATCCTGTCGCCGTTTGCTTCCGCCATTCTGCTCGATCAGCAGTTCTGTTACCGCCAGGTCGTTGAACAGCAAGCCGTCGCCAAAAGCTGCGCCATGATTGTCGCCGCCGATGCGTTTATTCCTGGCAACGGCATTCCTGTCGATAGCGTGGTCATCGACCACAACGTCAACGCGCAGGCAGTGAAACGCGATGGGGCAAAAGCGCTGAAGCTGCTGGTGCTGTGGCGCAGTGATGAAGACCCACAGCAGCGTCTGCAGATGGTTCACGAGTTCAACCAGCTCTGCCACAGCAATGGCCTGCTGAGCATTATCGAGCCCGTGGTACGCCCGCCGCGTCAGGGAGACAACTTCGACCGCGAACAAGCCATTGTCGCTGCGGCAAAAGAACTCGGTGACAGCGGAGCCGATCTCTACAAAGGCGAAATGCCGCTGTACGGCAAAGGCACCCAGCAGGCGCTGCTGTCCGCCGCGCAAAAACTGAATGACCAGATAAGCATGCCGTGGGTGATTCTCTCCTCCGGTGTGGATGACAAACTGTTCCCGCGCGCCGTTCGCGTGGCTATGCAGGCTGGCGCTTCCGGCTTCCTCGCTGGACGAGCGGTCTGGTCATCCGTGGTTGGACTGCCGGACACCGACCTGATGCTGAGCGATGTTTCTGCTCCGAAATTGCAACGTTTAGGCGAGATCGTCGACGAAATGATGGCTCGCCGCTAACAAAAGGACACGTCAATGAAATGGTTTAACACCCTGAGCCACAACCGCTGGCTTGAGCAGGAAACAGACCGGATTTTTGCTTTCGGCAAGAATGCCGCCGTCCCAACAGGCTTCGGCTGGCTGGGCAACAACGGTCAGATCAAAACCGATATGGGCACCCATTTGTGGATCACCGCCCGCATGCTGCACACCTATTCCGTTGCCGCTGGAATGGGTCGCCCCGGCGCTTATGCGCTGGTCGAGCATGGGATCAACGCCCTCAACGGCGCGCTGCGCGACAAAAAATACGGCGGCTGGTACGCCTGTGTAAACGATGAAGGCGTGGTCGATGCGTCCAAACAGGGTTATCAGCACTTCTTCGTGCTGTTGGGCGCAGCAAGCGCAGTGACCACCGGGCATCCTGCCGCACGTCAGCTTCTGGATGAAACCATCGAGATTATCGAGAAGTATTTCTGGAGCGAAGAAGAGCAGATGTGCCTGGAGTCCTGGGATGAGGCCTTCAGCAAAACGGAAGACTACCGCGGCGGCAACGCCAACATGCACGCGGTGGAAGCGTTCCTGATTGTTTATGACGTGACCCACGATCGTAAATGGCTGGATCGCGCACTGCGCGTGGCGTCGGTGATTATTCACGACGTGGCTCGCAAGAGTGAGTATCGCGTGAACGAGCATTTCGACACGAACTGGAACCCGATTCGCGATTACAACAAAGACAACCCGGCGCACCGCTTCCGCGCTTACGGCGGCACGCCTGGTCACTGGATCGAGTGGGGTCGTCTGATGCTGCATCTGCGTGCGGCGCTGGAAGCCCGCTTCGAAACGCCACCGGAATGGCTGCTGGAAGATGCCAAAGGGCTATTCCACGCCACCATTCGCGACGCCTGGGCACCGGATGGCGCAGACGGCATTGTTTACACCGTCGGCTGGGATGGCAAACCGATCGTGCGTGAACGTGTGCGCTGGCCGATTGTGGAAGCGATGGGCACCGCTTACGCGCTGTGGACCGTAACCGGCGAAGCGCAGTACGAAACCTGGTATCAAACCTGGTGGGAGTACTGCATCAAATACCTGATGGACTATGAAAACGGTTCGTGGTGGCAGGAGCTCGACACCAATAACGAAGTCACCACCAAAGTCTGGGACGGTAAACAGGATATTTATCATCTGCTGCATTGCCTGGTGATCCCACGTCTGCCGCTGGCTCCGGGGCTCGCGCCTGCTGTTGCCGCCGGATTGCTCGACAGCCTGGCAAAATAAGGCGAGGGAAAAAGCATGCATAAGAGCGGGACGACCATAGCGCTTCAGGCGGGTGAGTATCAGGCACAGATTGTCACGGTAGGCGCGGGACTGGCCTCGCTCACCCATCGTGGCCGTCATGTGGTTATCCCGCATCCCCCTGAAGCGATGCCTCTGGCGCATTTGGGAAAGGTATTAATTCCCTGGCCTAACCGCATCGCCAACGGCAGCTATCAGCATGAAGGGGTGACGTTAACGCCTGCGATCAACGATCGCGCCGGGAATGCCGCGATTCACGGACTGCTGGCGTGGCAGAACTGGCAGATTGTTGAGCAGTCCACGGCACACGTGGTGCTGTCGGCGTTTTTGCCACCAAACTATGGCTACCCTTTTATGCTTGCCGCCGAAGTCACTTATCGGCTGGATGAACAGACGGGCCTGAGCGCCCGTCTTCTGAGTAAAAATATTGGTGACACCACCGCGCCTTATGGCGCAGGGGTTCATCCGTATCTGACCTGCAATCTGCAAAGCGTTGATGGCTGTGAGCTTCGCCTGCCCGTTTGCCAGATCTTCGATGTGGCCACCAGCCGCTACTACACGGACAAAACGCTCGATTTCCAGCAGACCAAAGTTATCGGCAATACCTGCATCGATCACACCTTTAACGTGCCGCAGCACGAAGCCCAATGGGAAGTCCGTCTGACGCATCCGCAGACGGGAATGTCGGTCTGGCTGCGATCCGGCCAACCGTGGATACAGGTTTATTCCGGTGAAAAGCTCCAGCGCAGGGGCCTGGCCGTCGAGCCGATGAGCTGTCCGCCTGATGCGTTCAACTCCGGCATTGACAGGCTCTGGCTTCAGCCCGGCGATACCCATGTTTTGCGGTTTGAAATTGGCAGTGAATAACGAAAAAAAAGAAAAACCCCTTACCCTACAACGGAGGTCACAATGGCTTCGCAATACCCTGCACTGCATCTTGCTACGCTCGACGACGGGTTTACGCTGTCGTTTGAGGAACGCCTTATTTTGCGTCATACCCGCCAGTCGCCCTGCCTGTGGATTGGCGCGGGCGAGGCAGATATCGACATGTTTCGCGGCAACTTCAGCATCAAAGACAAGCTGAATGAAAAGATTGCGCTTACCGAAGCCACCGTGGTGAAACAAAGCGCGGGCTGGACGATTCATTTTTCTCGCAGCGATACGGCGAACGCTACGCTCACTGTCGGGCTGGACGATAACGGTCGCCTGCTACTGAAACTGCACAACGATGATGTCAGCCATAACCGCATCTGGTTGCGGCTGGCCGCCCAGCCTGAAGATCATATTTACGGCTGCGGCGAACAATTTTCTTATTTCGATCTGCGCGGCAAACCGTTCCCGCTGTGGACCAGCGAACAGGGCGTGGGCCGCAATAAGAAAACCCAGGTTACCTGGCTTGCCGACTGCAAAGAAAATGCCGGTGGCGACTATTACTGGACCTTCTTCCCACAGCCGACGTTCGTCAGCACGCAGAAGTATTACTGCCATGTCGATAACAGCGGCTACATGAATTTCGACTTCAGCGCGCCTGACTACCACGAACTGGCATTCTGGGAAGATAACGCCACATTGCGCTTCGAATGTGCACCAACGTACATCGAACTGCTGGAAAAACTCACAGCACTGCTTGGCCGACAGCCAGAGCTTCCCGATTGGGTGTATGACGGCGTGACGCTCGGCGTTCAGGGCGGAACGGAACTCTGCCAACAAAAACTCGACAAGATGCGCAAGGGCGGTGTGAAGGTGAACGGCATCTGGGCGCAGGACTGGTCCGGCATTCGCATGACCTCTTTCGGCAAGCGGGTGATGTGGAACTGGAAGTGGGATCGCGACCTCTACCCTCAGCTCGACGAACGCATTGCCCAGTGGCAGCAGGAAGGTGTGCAATACCTCACCTACATCAACCCTTATGTCGCCAGCGACCGTGATTTGTGTGAGGAAGCGGCGACGCAGGGCTATCTGACCAAAGACGCTCACGGCAAGGATTACCACGTCGAGTTCGGTGAGTTTTACGCGGGCGTTGTTGACCTGACCAATCCCAAAGCCTACGACTGGTACAAGGGCGTTATCAAACAAAACCTTATCGCGCTTGGGTGTGGCGGCTGGATGGCGGATTTTGGCGAATACCTGCCAACCGACACTTATCTGCACAACGGTGTGAGCGCAGAAATCATGCATAACGCCTGGCCTGCGCTGTGGGCGAAGTGCAACTACGAAGCGCTGGAAGAAACCGGCAAGCTGGGCGAAGTTCTGTTCTTTATGCGCGCGGGTTACACCGGCAGCCAGAAACATTCCCTGATGATGTGGGCGGGCGATCAGAACGTGGACTGGAGCCTCGACGATGGGCTGGCCTCCGTCGTTCCGGCCGCACTTTCTCTGGCGATGACCGGACACGGTTTGCATCACAGCGACATTGGCGGCTATACCACACTGTTCGACATGAAACGCAGCAAAGAGCTGCTGCTTCGCTGGTGTGATTTCAGCGCCTTTACGCCGATGATGCGCACCCACGAGGGCAACCGTCCGGGTGACAACTGGCAGTTCGACAGCGATGCAGAAACCATCGCCCACTTCGCTCGCATGACCTCCGTATTCACCACTCTGAAGCCTTACATCAAAGCTGCCGTCGCGCAGAACGCGAAAACCGGTCTGCCAGTGATGCGCCCGCTGTTCCTGCATTACGAAGAGGATGCTCGCACCTACGACCTTAAATATGAGTATCTGTTTGGTCGCGATCTGCTTGTCGCCCCGGTTTATGAACAAGGCCGCAGCGACTGGACGCTGTACCTGCCGCAGGACAAATGGATTCACGCGTGGACGGGCGAAGTGTATTCGGGTGGCGAAGTGTCGGTGGCCGCACCAATCGGCCAACCGCCCGTTTTTTATCGTGCCGAGAGTGAGTGGAGCGCTTTGTTCGCCTCACTGCGTCAGATCAGCGCTTCCTGAGACAAGGACCGACCATGGACTTTTTCACCCTGTTTACGCCAGACGGCATCCGGTTGGATTACGGCGTGATCGCTATCGTCATTGCCATCATGTTTATGTACACCTTTGTGGGTATTTGCGCCGGATTCGGCGGCGCGCTCACCACCATGCCACTGGTCACTCTGCTGTTGCCGTTGAAAATGGCCGCGCCGATGTCGGTGATAGTCGGCACGGCAACGGCGCTGTATGCCACCTGGCTGTCCCGAAAGGAGACGAACTGGAAATCAGCGTTGGTGCTGATCCTGTTCTCCTTCGCAGGCATTCCGGTGGGGATTTACGCCCTGTCTTATTTGCCCGATCACATCATGAAAATTGGCCTGGGCGGCTTTTTAATCCTCTATTCCTTTTACAGCCTGTTTATTCCACGCCTGCCCGTTTACGACAAAAACTGGATTGCCATGCCCATTGGCGTTATCGCAGGAGCATTAGGCTCTGCGTTCTCCACCAACGGGCCGCCGGTGGTCATTTACGGCATGCTGCGAAATCTGGCTCCCGCCGCGTTTCGCGGCACCCTGAATGCCTTCTTCACCGCCAACAACATCGCCATTATCGGCGGGCTGACCACCAGCGGCATTCTGACGATATCGACTATCAAGCTGGTGCTGTTCTGCATCCCGACCATGATCCTGGGTTCGCTTGTGGGCCAGTACGTGCATAAGCGGATCTCGGTGAAAGTCTTTCGGCTAATGGTTTTCCTGCTGCTGATTGCTTCCGGCGCGATGCTTATCAAAGGCGCAACGGGCATTTCCGCTCTGGGGGCTTTGGCTCCGGCCTTTGGTTTGCTGCTGGTTCTGCACCTGCTCTTTGGCAAGAAAGTCGCCGCGATTCGCGCGGCGAGTGAAGCCTGATGGAGAACGCATCATGACTGAACATCACAACGATCCGGCCCGTTTACGCCTGCCTTTCAGAGAAAAAGTGGCGTACGGCATGGGCGATTTAGGCTCGAATATCCTGCTGGATATCGGCACTCTCTATCTGTTGAAGTTCTACACCGATGTGCTGGAGCTGCCCGGCACTTACGGCGGAATTATCTTTCTGGTCGCGAAGTTCTTTACCGCGTTCACCGATATGGGCACGGGGATCATGCTCGACTCACGCAGAAAGATTGGCCCGAAAGGCAAGTTCCGGCCCTTCGTGCTGTACGCCGCCTTCCCTGTCACGCTGCTGGCTATCGCCAATTTTGTCGGTACGCCTTTTGAAATGACTGGCAAAACGGTCATCGCGACGCTGTTGTTCATGCTCTATGGCCTGGTCTTCAGCATGATGAATTGCTCCTACGGTGCGATGGTGCCAGCTATCACCAAGAATCCGGATGAGCGAGCTTCGCTGGCCGCCTGGCGTCAGGGCGGCGCAACGCTCGGCCTGTTGCTCTGCACCGTCGGTTTTGTGCCGGTCATGAATCTTATCGAGGGAAGCCCGCAGCGCGGCTACATTTTCGCTGCCACGCTGTTTTCACTGTGCGGTCTGCTCTGCATGTGGTGGTGCTACTCAGGGGTCAAAGAGCGTTACGTGGAAGTACCGACGACACACGCCACGCAGAAACCGGGATTGTTGCAGTCGTTTCGCGCCATCGCCGGAAACCGACCGCTGTTTATCCTGTGCATCGCCAATCTTTGTACGCTTGGGGCCTTCAACGTCAAACTCGCCATTCAGGTCTATTACACCCAGTACGTGCTCAATGATCCGATCCTGCTTTCGTGGATGGGCTTTTTCAGCATGGGCTGCATTTTTATTGGCGTGTTCCTGATGCCTGCCGCGGTACGGCGCTTCGGCAAGAAAAAAGTCTACATCGGCGGGTTGCTGATTTGGGTCGCGGGCGATTTGCTCAACTACCAGTTTGGTGGCGGTTCCGTCAGTTTTGTCGCCTTCTCCTGCCTGGCCTTTTTTGGTTCCGCCTTCGTCAACAGCCTTAACTGGGCACTGGTGTCTGACACGGTGGAATACGGTGAGTGGCGAACCGGCGTGCGTTCTGAGGGCACGGTGTATACCGGCTTCACGTTCTTTCGCAAAGTCTCGCAGGCGCTGGCTGGTTTTTTCCCAGGCTGGATGCTGACGCAAATCGGTTATGTGCCGAATGTTGTGCAGTCCACCAGCACGGTGGAAGGGTTGCGCGAGCTGATCTTCATCTGGCCATGCGCGCTGGCAGTCGTGACCATTGTGGCAATGGGATGCTTTTATAACCTCAACGAAAAGCTGTATGTCCGCATCGTTGAAGAGATAGAGATTCGCAAGCAACCGCTGAGAAAAACGGAGGTGCGATGATGGCTGCTCCTGATCCGCTTACGCTCAAACTGAGTCTGCGTGAGAAATGTGCCTACGGTATTGGCGATGTAGGGTCAAACCTTATGCTGAGCATCGGCACGCTGTACCTGCTGAAGTTCTATACCGACCAGTTAGGACTGCCCGCCTTTTACGGGGGCGTTATCTTTCTGGTGGCAAAGTTCTTTACCGCCTTCACCGATATGCTGACCGGCGTTCTGCTGGATTCGCGCCGTAACATTGACGCCAGAGGGAAATTCCGGCCCTTTATTTTGTACGCTTCGTTACCGGTAGCGCTGATTTCATCGGCTCAGTTCCTGGCCAATGACTTCAGCCTGACCCTGAAAACCGCCATTGCTACCGTGCTGTTTATGCTGTTTGGCCTGTTCTACAGCCTGATGAACTGTTCTTATGGCGCCATGGTTCCGGCCATCACCAAAAACTCGCACGAGCGAGCTCATCTGGCGGCCTGGCGCCAGGGTGGCGCGACGCTGGGCCTGCTGTTGTGTACCGTCGGATTTATGCCCGTTCAGGCATTGTTCAGCGCAAAACCTTCGCTGGGTTATCTGGTGGCGGCCCTGCTTTTCTCAACGGGGGGCCTCTGCTGCATGTGGTGGTGCTACAGCGGCGTGAAGGAGCGTTACGTCGAGAATGCGCCGGACCACCACAAGCCCAGCATACTGAAGTCATTTTGCGCGATCTTCCGCAATCCGCCGCTGCTGGTCCTGTGTATCGCCAACCTTTGTACGCTGGCGGCCTTCAATATCAAGCTCGCGATTCAGGTCTATTACACCCAATACGTCCTCAATGATGTTCATCTGTTGTCGTGGATGGGCTTTTTCAGCATGGGCTGCATTCTGGTGGGCGTGTTCCTTGTGCCGGGAGCCGTGAAACGCTTTGGCAAAAAGCAGGTTTATCTCGGCGGCTTGCTCTTATGGGCTGTAGGGGATGTGCTGAATTTCGTCTGGGGAAACAACTCTGTGCTGTTTGTTACCTTCTCCTGCATGGCCTTCTTTGGCACCGCGTTTGTGAATAGTCTTAACTGGGCGCTGGTGCCCGACACCGTGGATTATGGTGAATGGAAAACCGGCATCCGCGCAGAAGGCTCCGTCTATACGGGATACACTTTCTCGCGCAAAATCTCAGCGGCCCTCGCCGGTTTTCTGCCCGGCATTATGTTGACCCAAATTGGCTATGTGCCAAACGTCGTTCAAAGTGCGGGGACGTTACTGGGATTGCGGCAACTCATCTTTCTGTGGCCGTGTGCACTGGCGATAATGGCGGCGCTGACGATGGGACTCTTCTATAAGCTGAATGAAGAGCGCTTTGCTTTTATCATTGCGGAAATAGGGAAACGGAAGAAATACGCTGTTCCTCTTCCAAAGGAATTAAAAGAGAAGCAAACCTCTGCCGCCCTGCTGTAATCAATAAAAAAGCCGCTGAAATTCAGCGGCTTTTTTCATTCAGATTAAAAAATTAATCTTCTTTAGGACCACGAGAAGCGCGTTTACGGTCGTTCTCGGTCAGGTGACGTTTACGGATACGGACAGAAGTCGGGGTGACTTCTACCAGTTCGTCGTCATCGATGAACTCCAGAGCTTGCTCCAGGGTCATCTTCACTGGTGGAACCAGAACCGTTGCTTCGTCAGTACCTGACGCACGCATGTTGGTCAGTTTCTTACCGGTCAGGCAGTTTACGGTCAGGTCGTTAGAACGGCTGTGAATACCGATGATCTGGCCTTCGTAAACTTCTGCACCGTGACCCAGGAACAGCTTACCGCGGTCCTGCAGGCTGAACAGGGCGAATGCCACTGCTTTACCCTGGCCGTTAGAGATCAGTACGCCGTTCTGACGCTGACCCACATCGCCTGGACGAACGTCGTCGTAGTGGCTGAAGGTGGAGTACAGCAGACCGGTACCTGAAGTCATGGTCATGAATTCGTTACGGAAGCCGATCAGGCCGCGGCTTGGGATCACGTAGTCGAGACGTACGCGGCCTTTGCCATCTGGATTCATGTTTTTCAGGTCGCCTTTACGCTCACCCAGAGCCTGCATCACGGAACCCTGATGCTGCTCTTCAACGTCCAGAGTCACGTTTTCAAATGGCTCTTGCTTACGGCCTTCATGCTCACGGAAGATAACTTTCGGACGGGAAACCGCCATTTCGAAACCTTCACGACGCATGTTTTCGATAAGAACTGACAGGTGCAGTTCACCACGACCGGAAACACGGAACGCATCCGCATCTTCCGTTTCTTCAACACGCAGTGCAACGTTGTGCACCAGCTCTTTGTTCAGGCGGTCAAGGATCTGACGGGAGGTAACGTATTTACCTTCTTTACCACAGAACGGAGAGGTGTTGACGTTGAAGAACATGGTCACCGTAGGTTCATCAACAGACAGCGCTGGCAGCGCTTCAACCGCCTGCGGGTCGCAGATGGTGTCAGAGATGTTCAGCTCGCCCAGACCGGTGATCGCAATGATGTCGCCCGCTTCTGCCACGTCGCTCTCGATACGCTCAAGACCCAGGTGAGTCAGGACTTTACCGACTTTACCGTTACGGGCTTTGCCTTCGCTATCGACGATGGTGACCTGCTGGTTCGGCTTCACTTTACCGCGCTTGATACGACCAATGCCGATGACGCCAACGTAGTTGTTGTAATCAAGCTGAGAGATCTGCATCTGCAGGGTGCCTTCCAGGTCAACGTTTGGCGCAGGAACGCGGTCAACGATGGTCTGATACAGCGGGGTCATGTCTTCCGCCATATCTTCGTGATCCAGACCGGCGATACCGTTCAGCGCAGAAGCGTAAACGATAGGGAAGTCGAGCTGCTCGTCAGTGGCGTCGAGGTTAACGAACAGGTCGAAGACCTGATCAACAACCCAGTCAGGACGCGCGCCTGGACGGTCAACTTTGTTAATAACAACAATCGGCTTCAAACCATGGGCAAAGGCCTTTTTGGTTACGAAGCGCGTCTGCGGCATTGGGCCATCCATTGCGTCAACGACCAGCAGAACGGAATCTACCATCGACATGACACGTTCAACTTCACCACCGAAGTCGGCGTGGCCTGGGGTATCAACGATGTTGATACGGTAGTCATTCCATTTGATAGCGGTGTTTTTAGCGAGGATGGTAATCCCACGCTCTTTCTCCAAATCGTTGGAGTCCATCACGCGTTCTTGTGCTTCAGTACGAGCATCGAACGTACCGGATTGCTGCAGCAGCTTATCAACCAGGGTAGTTTTACCATGGTCAACGTGCGCGATGATGGCGATATTACGCAGATTTTCGATCACAACTTTGCCTCAGGCATTAGAAATAGCGCGTTATTGTACACGGATTAATCGCACTACAAAACAGGATCACAAACATCCCCCGCAAACAAGTATTGCAGAGATGCTTTGTGATCGCTTTCACGGAGAGTAAAAAGTGCGCCATAACGTAAATTGCACCAAAATAGTGCTCATTGTTTACATGAAAGCACTGCTTTGGTGCAAGATATCCATCATGGTGCAGCACTTTTGCACTATGGTGCGCATCATACCGCCTTTTGGGGGGCATTTAAAAGTTGGCACAGTTTTCGCTTTATCTTTTTTACGGCAACAACGCCACATTAGCAGTGCCAAGAATAGTTCGTTACCACGACGACAATGACAAATCCGGGAGAGTTTAAGTATGTCCGCTGAACACGTTTTGACGATGCTGAACGAGCACGAAGTGAAGTTTGTTGATCTGCGCTTCACCGATACCAAAGGTAAAGAACAGCACGTCACTATCCCTGCTCATCAGGTAAATGCCGAATTCTTCGAAGAAGGCAAAATGTTTGACGGCTCCTCTATCGGTGGCTGGAAAGGCATCAACGAATCCGACATGGTGCTGATGCCAGACGCCTCTACCGCTGTCATTGACCCATTCTTCGAAGAGTCTACGCTGATCATTCGCTGTGACATCCTGGAACCCGGCACACTGCAAGGCTACGACCGCGACCCACGCTCCATCGCGAAACGCGCTGAAGAGTACCTGCGCTCTACTGGCATCGCGGACACCGTTCTGTTCGGGCCAGAACCAGAATTCTTCCTGTTTGATGACGTTCGCTTCGGCAGCGCCATCAACGGTTCTCACGTGGCTATCGACGATATCGAAGGCGCGTGGAACACCTCCACCAAATACGAAGGTGGTAACAAAGGTCACCGCCCAGCCGTAAAAGGCGGTTACTTCCCGGTTCCTCCAGTAGATTCAGCTCAGGATCTGCGCTCCACCATGTGTCTGGTGATGGAAGAAATGGGCCTGGTGGTAGAAGCTCACCACCACGAAGTAGCCACCGCTGGTCAGAACGAAGTGGCAACCCGCTTCAACACCATGACCAAAAAAGCCGACGAAATTCAGATCTACAAATACGTTGTGCACAACGTGGCGCACCGTTTCGGTAAAACCGCGACCTTCATGCCAAAACCAATGTTTGGCGACAACGGCTCCGGTATGCACTGCCACATGTCTCTGTCCAGGAACGGCACTAACCTGTTCTCTGGCGACAAGTACGCGGGTCTGTCTGAGCAGGCGCTGTACTACATCGGCGGCGTTATCAAACACGCTAAAGCGATCAACGCCCTGGCGAACCCAACCACCAACTCCTACAAGCGTCTGGTCCCGGGTTACGAAGCACCAGTGATGCTGGCTTACTCTGCGCGTAACCGTTCTGCGTCCATCCGTATTCCAGTGGTTGCTTCTCCGAAAGCGCGTCGTATCGAAGTGCGCTTCCCGGACCCAGCGGCTAACCCGTACCTGTGCTTTGCTGCGCTGCTGATGGCCGGTCTTGATGGTATCAAGAACAAAATCCACCCAGGCGAAGCGATGGACAAAAACCTGTACGACCTGCCGCCGGAAGAAGCGAAAGAGATCCCACAGGTTGCAGGCTCTCTGGAAGAAGCGCTCAACGCACTGGATCAGGACCGTGAGTTCCTGACCGCTGGCGGCGTGTTCACTAACGACGCGATCGATGCTTACATCGCCCTGCGTGTTGAAGAAAACGACCGTGTGCGCATGACTCCGCACCCAGTCGAGTTCGAACTGTACTACAGCGTTTAATTAGCAGTCATCCTGTGGCCTTTATGACTTTCGCCGAGGCCCAGGACATTTTTTGTTGCCGTGGAAACTTTCAGCCCATCTTCGGATGGGCTTTTTTCTCCAGCAACAGTCTGATTTCAGGCGCTTAACGGCTGAAAACCGCTATAATGCACTAAAATGGTGCACACCTTTCAGGAGACTGCTGAATGGCAACAGGCGTGCTGCCCGATGCTGGGCAGATCCTCAATTCTTTGATCAACAGTATCTTACTGGTCGATGACGAGCTGGCGGTGCATTACGCCAACCCGGCGGCGCAGCAATTGCTGGCGCAAAGCTCTCGTAAATTATTCGGGACACCGTTACCGGAACTGTTGAGTTATTTTTCGCTGAACATTGGCCTGATGCATGAAAGCCTGCAGGCGGGCCAGGGCTTCACCGACAACGAAGTGACGCTGGTAATCGACGGTCGCTCGCACATTCTCTCGGTGACCGCTCAGAGGCTGCCAGACGGCCTGATACTGCTTGAGATGGCGCCGATGGATAACCAGCGACGTCTGAGTCAGGAACAGCTCCAGCACGCTCAGCAGGTCGCTGCTCGCGATTTAGTGCGAGGGCTTGCCCATGAGATTAAAAATCCGCTGGGCGGCCTGCGTGGCGCGGCACAGCTGCTCAGCAAAGCGCTGCCTGATCCGTCGCTGCTGGAATACACCAAAGTGATCATTGAGCAGGCCGACAGGCTGCGCAATCTGGTTGACCGTCTGCTTGGGCCACAACAACCCGGTATGCACGTCACCGAAAGCATTCACAAAGTGGCTGAACGGGTCGTGAAACTGGTGTCGATGGAGCTGCCCGACAACGTACGTTTGACGCGCGACTACGACCCAAGTTTGCCTGAGTTACCGCACGATCCTGACCAGATTGAGCAGGTTTTGCTGAATATCGTGCGTAATGCCCTCCAGGCGCTTGGGCCTGAAGGCGGCGAAATTATTCTTCGCACCCGAACCGCGTTCCAGCTCACGCTGCATGGCGTGCGCTATCGCCTGGCGGCTCGTATTGATGTGGAAGATAACGGGCCAGGTATCCCTTCGCACCTGCAGGATACGCTGTTTTATCCCATGGTCAGCGGCCGTGAAGGCGGCACCGGGCTGGGGTTATCCATCGCCCGTAATTTGATCGACCAACACTCCGGTAAAATTGAATTCACCAGTTGGCCGGGCCATACCGAATTTTCGGTTTACCTGCCCATTCGGAAATAGAGGTGCATTGTATGCAACGCGGGATAGTCTGGATTGTTGATGACGATAGTTCCATCCGTTGGGTGCTTGAACGTGCACTCACCGGGGCAGGATTGACCTGTACCACTTTTGAAAGCGGCAGCGAAGTGCTGGATGCCCTGGCGAGCAAAACGCCGGACGTTTTACTGTCTGATATTCGTATGCCGGGCATGGACGGGCTGGCATTGCTGAAACAAATCAAACAGCGCCATCCGATGCTGCCGGTCATCATCATGACCGCCCATTCCGATCTGGATGCGGCCGTCAGCGCCTATCAGCAAGGGGCTTTTGACTATCTGCCCAAACCGTTTGATATCGATGAAGCGGTGGCGTTGGTTGAGCGTGCTATCAGCCATTATCAGGAACAGCAGCAGCCGCGTAACGCGCCGGTGTTTGGCCCAACCACCGACATCATCGGTGAAGCGCCTGCGATGCAGGACGTGTTTCGCATCATCGGTCGTCTTTCGCGTTCTTCCATTAGCGTGCTGATTAACGGCGAATCCGGGACGGGTAAAGAGCTGGTCGCTCACGCCCTGCATCGTCACAGCCCACGCGTGAAAGCGCCGTTTATCGCGCTCAACATGGCGGCGATCCCGAAAGATTTAATTGAGTCTGAACTTTTCGGCCATGAAAAAGGCGCGTTTACCGGCGCAAACACGATTCGCCAGGGTCGCTTTGAACAGGCCGACGGGGGCACACTGTTCCTCGATGAAATCGGCGATATGCCGTTGGATGTCCAGACTCGCCTGCTGCGCGTGCTGGCTGACGGGCAGTTTTATCGCGTTGGCGGTTATGCACCGGTGAAAGTCGATGTGCGTATTATTGCCGCGACCCACCAAAACCTGGAGCTGCGCGTTCAGGAAGGGAAATTCCGTGAGGATTTATTCCACCGCCTGAACGTCATCCGTGTGCATCTGCCCCCGCTGCGCGAGCGTCGGGAAGACATTCCGCGTCTGGCCCGTCACTTCCTGCAAGTGGCGGCGCGTGAACTGGGCGTAGAAGCCAAACTGCTGCATGCCGAAACAGAAGCGGCGTTAACGCGTCTGGCCTGGCCGGGGAACGTGCGTCAGTTGGAAAACACCTGCCGCTGGCTGACGGTGATGGCCGCGGGTCAGGAAGTGCTGATTCAGGATTTGCCTGCTGAACTGTTTGAAAGCACCGTGCCAGACAGCCCTTCTCATTCGCTGCCTGATAACTGGGCCACGCTGTTGGCGCAGTGGGCCGATCGGGCGCTGCGTTCCGGTCATCAAAACTTGCTGTCTGAAGCTCAACCGGAAATGGAGCGCACATTGCTCACCACCGCGCTGCGTCACACTCAGGGGCATAAACAGGAAGCGGCTCGTTTGCTGGGCTGGGGGCGAAACACCCTGACCCGCAAGCTGAAAGAACTGGGAATGGAGTGATCGAATGGCATTGTGTAAAGATGAGCAAGTGAGCGCAAATTGCTGCATTTTTGTACTTTACTGCCAAAATGAATTCAGTATGATCCGGCTCGCAGAGACAGGAGAGCATCATGCTGGAATCAATCATTAATTTTGTATCAAGCGGAGCCGCCGCCAGCCATACGCCACAAACCGCCGTTGCTGCGGTGCTGTGTGCGGCGCTGGTTGGGTTGTTCAGCTAGAATGTAATGCCCGGTGGCTACGCTTACCGGGCCGACAAAATCCGTAGGTCGGGCAAACAGAGTGCCGCCCGACATCAGCGCGTTAAATAACGCGAGAGAACTGCTGTAAGCGCGCCTTCTGACGCAAATACGTGTCGAAGCACATGCAGATATTACGGATCAGCAAGCGCCCTTTCCCTGTGACCTGAATACCTTTCTCATTGACGTCCACCAGCCCATCTTTGGCCAGCGGCGCTAACAGTGCCAAATCTTCAGCAAACCAGGTCTGGAAGTTCAGATCCCACGCCTTTTCAACATCAGCAAAATCGAGACGGAAATTACAGATAAGCGACTTGATGACGTCGCGACGAATGCAATCGTCTTGCGTCAGTGCAATCCCTCGCCACAGCGCGTTACCGCTTTCGTCGACCTGCTGATAGTAACGTTTGAGCTCTTTCTGGTTCTGCGCGTAGCAGTCGCCCAGCATGCTGATAGCCGACACGCCAAGCCCCAGCAGATCGCTGTCACCCTGAGTGGTGTAGCCCTGGAAGTTGCGGTGTAGCACGCCTTCACGCTGCGCCACGGCAAGTTCATCATCCGGGCGAGCAAAGTGATCCATCCCAATAAACTGGTAGCCAGCATCCGTCAGCGAGGTGATGGTTTCCTGCAAAATATCGAGCTTTTGCTGGGCAGATGGCAGATCCGCATCTTTGATTTTGCGCTGGGCGGCGAAGAGCGTGGGTAAATGCGCGTAGTTAAAAACGCTGAGGCGATCGGGGTTTAGCTCCGCCACTCGGCTCAACGTGAACGCAAAACTCTCTGGCGTTTGCTTTGGCAGGCCATAAATCAGGTCAATGTTGGTTGAGGTAAAGCCAATCTCACGCGCATGGTTGAGCAGCGCGAAGATGAAGTCTTCATCCTGCTCACGGTTAACCAGACGCTGTACTTCTTTGTTGAAGTCCTGCACGCCCATGCTCAGGCGGTTAAAGCCTTCGCTACGCAGATGGTCGAGCACATCGAGTTCGATTTCGCGGGGATCGACCTCAATGGAAATTTCAGCCTCGGCCTGAAAATCAAAATGCCCCCGCAGAAGCTGCATCAGGCGGCTAATCTGCGCTTTATTCAGGTAAGTTGGCGTTCCGCCGCCCCAGTGCAGCTGGCTGACTTGACGCCCGGCAAACAGCGGTGCGCGATGGAGAATTTCCTGCTCAAGCGCGTCCAGATACTGATCGGCTTTATGCTGTTGACGAGTAACGATTTTATTGCAGCCACAGAAATAGCAGAGCTTGTGGCAAAACGGGATGTGAACGTACAGCGAAAGCGGGCGCTCAGGATAACGGGCAACCGCTTGTTGGAAATCTGCCTCGCCGAAACTCTCTGAAAACTCCAGCGCGGTGGGGTATGAGGTATAACGTGGCCCGGAATAGTTGTACTTCTGGATCAGGGCCAAATCCCAGTCGATTAACTGCTCAGACATGCTTACTCCTTCCGGTGGTATCGCGAACGGCGGCGTGCCGGCTTGCCCGGTGATCGGACAATAAGCCGGTTGCGCAGCCACTGTTGACGCCGCGACAACCGCCGTAGTTTAATGAATAACCACCCCAGATAACATACAACCAAAAGGGTTATAAGCAGGACAGGCAGTCCGAGTGGGTGCAAACGTTAGTTTCCGCCTCGCAGCAGACGCATCATGTCTTCTTTGCCTTCTTCTTCCTCTTCGTCTTCATCGTCGTCGTAGGAAAGGCCCAGTTGTTGCATCAGCTCATCAATGCGATCCAGTTTGGCATCAACCCAGGATTGCTCGTCTGCGCTGAGAGCTTCGCCCTCTTCCAGACGTTCCAGCAGCGCATCCAGGCGCTCATCATTTTCCAGTAAATCCAGCTCGGCCTGCGGTGAAAGCATAGGTTTCTCGCTCTTCGGTTTGTGCTGCCTGGTCACCGGACGCTCGGTTGCGCCCAATGGGATGGGGGTTTTACTGCCAATACGCGGGTCTTTTTGCTGGCCCTGTTTTTTGCCAGCCGCGTTTGCCTCACCGCCGTTCGCGCGGCTGCCTGCAACGTGACCACGATGCTTCTTATCGCGTTTACGGTCGCGCGCTTCCTGATTCAGCTCTTCGCGCGTCTTACGACGGGCTTTACCCGGTGCTTTGCTGCGCGGTGCGGATGTTGGTTTTTTCATGATGAGGTGTCTTACGTTGTTTTCTTCAGTATAGAATTGAGCCGGAATCTAGCAGAAAGCAGACAAAGAAAAAAGGCGACAGAGTAATCTGCCGCCTTTTTCTTGACTCACAACCCTTAACGGGTCACACATTCCGTGTTTGCCAACAACACACCCTGTCTTTCCCTTGGCACTGAACACTCCGTGTCGTATTCCTTATCCCTTTATAACGTCTCCGGACGTTTGCCTCCTGGCCGTTCCTTCGTCTTCGCCTCCTGGCGCTCCTGACCCTCGTCCTGAGTCTTTATCCTTTCCGGCATCCCCGCCTGATGACCGCTACTTTACCTTGTTATGCTATTCAGACAAGCAACTCACCGGTAAAAATATCAATTTTCAGATTAGTCCAAACAAGTAACATATTGATTTAAAGGATATCGATAAAAATCTCACCTGCAACTTCTCCTAAATCTCCCATAGGAACAATGGCAAATGTCTCACAAAGCACAGGGTTAATACTTACACCGCATCCACAGGACAAACGCCGCCTTTTGCTGTTGTTCAGGTATACTCCCCCGCATAGCCCGATTTTATGGAGACGACCCTTGATCAACCTGAACTATCAACAGACGCATTTTGTTCTCAGCGCGCCTGATATTCGCCACTTACCTTCCGATACCGGAATTGAAGTGGCCTTTGCTGGACGCTCCAATGCAGGTAAATCGAGCGCCCTGAATACCCTGACCAATCAGAAGAGCCTTGCGCGTACATCCAAAACGCCTGGCCGTACTCAGCTCATCAACCTGTTTGAAGTGACGGAAGGCAAACGCGTGGTCGACTTACCGGGTTACGGCTATGCCGAAGTGCCGGAAGAGATGAAGCTGAAATGGCAGCGCGCGCTGGGTGAATATCTGGAAAAACGCCTGTGCCTGAAAGGCCTGGTGGTGCTGATGGACATTCGTCATCCGCTGAAAGATCTCGACCGGCAGATGATTGAATGGGCCGTCGACAGCAACATTGAAGTGCTGGTTCTGCTGACCAAAGCCGATAAGCTGGCGAGCGGCGCGCGTAAAGCGCAGCTGAACATGGTGCGTGAAGCAGTGAAAGATTTTGACGGCGACATTCAGGTCGAAGCGTTCTCTTCACTGAAGAAACTGGGCGTGGATAAACTGCGTCAGAAGCTGGATACCTGGTATAGCGAGATTGCCCCACAGCAGGAAGAAGAAAGCGAAGCGTAATTCGTTTTATCCTCGCAAAAAATAAGACAGAGCGCGGCCAGGTCCGCGCTTTTTCTTTTCTTTCGCGCAATAAAAAACGCCCCAGTCATTACTGACTGGGGCGGCTAAATATTCAGCCAAATCCGATTACGTGAAGTAAAAGGTCTGAAAGATAGAACATCTTACCTCTGTACCCTACGCGAATAACTCTACTCTTTTTTTCGCAGGCCACAAAGCACTTTTTGTAGTTTTTTTTCACTCTTTACATAGCGAATTCCGATGATCATCACAAAACGCTATAAGTTATGTTGCTTACTTACAAAAAGCGCCAACCCATAATCTGCCCTTAACCCGCGCATATTTGCTGATAATTTAGCCTGTCCGTCAGCATTAATGCGCCTGATCCCAGTTCTCACCACTGCCCACTTCCACCAGCAGCGGAACATCCAGCTTCATGCTGTTTTCCATCAGCTCATGGATCTTCTTCGACACGGCTTCCAGGTCATCTTTATGCACTTCGAACACCAGTTCATCGTGCACCTGCATGATCATGCGCACACGTGGTTGTTCCTTTTGCAGCCAGGCATCAACAGCAATCATGGCGCGTTTGATGATGTCAGCGGCGGTACCTTGCATTGGGGCGTTGATGGCCGCACGCTCCGCACCGGCACGCAAAGCGGCATTGCTGGCTTTAATGCCGGGTAAATAAAGGCGGCGACCTTCCAGCGTTTCAACATAACCCTGATCTTTGGCCTGCGCGCGAGTGCGCTCCATATATTCCAGCACACCAGGATAACGCTCGAAATACAGGTCCATATACTTCTGCGACTCTTTACGTGGAATATTGAGCTGACGTGAAAGCCCGAAAGCACTCATCCCGTAAATCAGGCCGAAGTTAATCGCTTTCGCACTGCGGCGCTGTTCATTGGTGACATTATCCAGTGGAATGCCAAACACTTCCGCCGCTGTCGCGCGGTGAATGTCTTTCCCTTCCGCAAAGGCTGTTAATAGCCCTTTGTCGCGAGAGAGATGCGCCATAATACGCAGTTCAATCTGCGAGTAGTCCGCAGAAACAATCAGATAATCTTCCGGGGCAATAAACGCCTGACGAATACGACGCCCTTCTTCATGACGCACCGGAATATTTTGCAGGTTCGGATCGGTGGAAGACAGACGACCGGTTGCTGCCACGGCCTGATGGTAAGACGTATGCACCCGCCCCGTTTTCGGGTTGATCATCAGCGGCAGTTTATCGGTGTAAGTCGATTTCAGCTTTGCAAGCCCACGGTATTCGAGAATAACTTTCGGCAGCGGATAATCCAGCGCCAGTTCCTCTAGCACTTCTTCCGAGGTTGACGGTGCGCCGCCCGGTGTTTTCTTCAGTGGCTTAATGCCTTGTTTCTCAAATAAAATCGTTTGAAGTTGCTTCGGTGAAGAGAGGTTGAACGGCTCACCCGCAATGTCATGAGCTTTCTGTTCCAGCTCAACCAGGCGTTTACCAATCTCTTCCGAGTGGTTGTGCAGCACAGCAGGATCAATTTTCACACCGTTACGCTCAACGCGTGACAGCACGGTCACCAGCGGCATTTCGATGTTCTGGAAAACATTGGCTGGGCCTTCAAGCTTCTGCAGTTTTGGCCACATTTTCAGGTGCAGCTGCAGCGTGACGTCTGCATCTTCTGCCGCGTAACGCCCTGCTTCTTCGAGTGCTATCTGATTGAACGTCAGCTGATTTTTACCTTTACCGGCAATGTCTTCAAAGGTAATGGTTTTGTGCTTCAGCCAGCGATCGGACAGGCTGTCCATGTCGTGACGGCCCGCCACGCTGTCCAGAGTGTAGGACTCAAGCATGGTATCAAACGCAATGCCGCGCAGTTCGATACCATAGTTGGCCAGAATGCCACGGTCGTATTTCAGGTTTTGCCCGACCTTGAGAGACTTTTCATCTTCCAGAAGTGGCTTTAATAATTCCAGCACCCGATCACGAGAAATCTGTTCAGGCGCATCAAGATAATCATGCGCGACGGGTACATACGCCGCCACGCCAGGCTCTGCGGCAAAAGACAGGCCCACCATGTTAGCGGAGATGTTATCCAGACTGTCTGTTTCAGTATCAAAGGCGAAAACAGGTGCCTTCTTCAGTTTTTCAATCCACTGCTTCAGCGTTTCTTCATCAAGAATGGTGACGTAGTGTTCAGAAGAGAGCGCGGTCGCAGGCTCTTCGGCTTCTTCTTCCACCGTGGCTGTTGCCGCTGCAGATGGCATCGCCGAAGGCTTACTGCCTTTTGCCTGCATCCATTTTCCTGCTTCAACGTCTGTTATCCAGCGCTTGAATTCATACTGTTTGAACAGGCCAAGCAGTTCATCTGCTGCCGGTTGCTGAACTTCGAGCTGCTCGCAGGTCAGCTCCAGCTCAACATCTGTTTTGATGGTGGCAAGCTGGTAAGAGAGGTAAGCCATATCTTTATTCTGTTCGAGTTTCGCGGCCATGGTTTTGGCGCCACGGAAGGTCAAACCGGCAATTTTTTCAGGTTCAGCATAGAGCGTATCCAGCCCACCTAATCCTTGCAGAAGGGCTTGCGCTGTTTTTTCACCCACGCCAGGCACACCTGGAATGTTGTCCGAAGAATCGCCCATCAGCGCGAGGAAATCGATAATCAGTTCTGGCGGCACGCCGTACTTGGCAACGACTTCGTCCGGCCCCAGCACGGTGTTGGTCATGGTATTGATGAGCGTGATGCCTGGCGTCACCAGTTGCGCCATATCTTTGTCGCCCGTACTGATCAGCACCGGACGGCCTGCTTTTTCAGCTTCACGCGCCAGTGTGCCGATAACGTCATCGGCCTCTACCCCAGAAACCGCCAGCAACGGTAAACCCATGGCTTTTACCATCGCGTGCAGCGGCTCTATCTGAGCACGGAGATCGTCAGGCATCGGCGGGCGATGGGATTTGTAATGCTCAAACAGCTCGTCACGGAATGTTTTTCCTTTGGCATCAAAGACAACCGCCGCATGGCTTGGCTGATACTGCAGGATCAAACTACGCAGCATATTCAGTACGCCATACATGGCCCCTGTCGGTTCGCCTGCGCTGTTGGTCAACGGAGGAAACGCATGATATGCGCGGTAGAGATAGGATGAGCCATCAACCAGGATGAGGGGGTTTTCTTGGATCTGAGCCATAATTTCCGTGCCTGTTTATCAGATTAGGGATAAAGGATGCCACAGACAGCGCTAAAACATGAGTTTTTCACTGTCATTGCAGCAAAAGATTTGGAGATCCTCTGGATCGCTCGCAAAATCATTCTGTGGATAAGTTTGTGCATAATTTTATTCCGTCGGATTACTTCTGTTCACCTCACGAACAATGTAACAAAATTTACTTTAATTTTCATGTCGTTAAGATAAATCCCTACTTATATTTCCATTACTGGTGACAATTTAATCCATGTGGATATCACTCATGCTTATTTTTCTGCTCTGGTAAGACCCGTCTTTAGGTGTGATTTCTGGTAAAATCAGCGCCTTGCGCCTGTGAAACCCGCGCTTTATACAATTAACTATCTGAATAAATTGATTATGTCGAGATTACTCGCTGCGATAACGCTTCCGCTGAGTATTGCCCTTACCATTATTGTGACCGTACTTTGTTCCGTGCCCATTATTGCGGCAGGGATCATTAAACTGTTGCTGCCCATTCCTTTTGTATGGCGTTCGGTCTCGGCTTTCTGCAATCTGATGATGTATTGCTGGTGTTCCGGGCTGGCGTTGCTGCTGCACCTGAATCCGTGGCTGAAATGGGATGTTGAAGGCCTCGAAGGCCTGAACAAGAAAAACTGGTATTTGCTTATCTGCAATCATCGTAGCTGGGCGGATATCGTGGTGCTATGTGTACTTTTCCGTAAGCACATCCCCATGAACAAATACTTCCTGAAGCAACAGCTGGCATGGGTGCCGTTTATCGGCCTGGCGTGCTGGGCGTTAGATATGCCTTTTATGCGCCGCTATTCCAGAAGCTACCTGATTCGCCATCCAGAACGCCGCGGGAAAGATGTGGAAACCACCCGCCACTCCTGCGAGAAATTCCGCAAGCATCCGACAACGATTGTTAACTTTGTGGAAGGCTCCCGTTTTACCGCAGAAAAACGCCTGGAAACGCGCTCACCCTATCGCCATCTGTTACCGCCTAAAGCAGCAGGGATTGCCATGGCGCTGAATGTGCTGGGTAGCCAGTTTGATAAGCTCATGAACGTGACGCTCTGCTACCCGGAAAACGATAAGACGCCTTTTTTCGATATGCTGAGCGGTAAGCTAACCCGCATCGTTGTTCGTGTTGATTTGATGCCAGTCGCCGAGGCGCTGCATGGTGACTACGTTAATGATAAGAACTTCAAACGAGGCTTCCAGCTTTGGCTGAACACGCTGTGGGTTGAGAAAGACAATCAGATTGAAGAGATTAAATCCGGATACCGTACTTCAGAGCAATAAAAAGCCCCACCGTACGGTGAGGCTCCTGATGACAACGCTGGCGAATGCCAGCGTTCAGACTGCTGACGAACCCCGCGTTTTTCGTGGGGTTCTGTTTTATGAGCGACCGCAGGTCGCGATCGCGATATTTTTTCTCATCCCTCTGTTTTCGCGCTCACCCGACCTTTCCGGCCTCACATATCCCTCA